>JAKAZC010000003.1 GCA_021826655.1 Actinomycetes bacterium
CCCCGAGACCCGAGAGATCTGGTCGTACGGTTCGGGCTACGGGGGCAACGCCCTCCTCGGCAAGAAGTGCTTCGCCCTGCGCATCGCATCCGTCATGGCCCGGGACGACAACTGGCTGGCGGAGCACATGCTCATCCTGAAGCTCACCTCACCCGCGGGCGAGACCCGCTACGTGACGGGCGCCTTCCCGTCGGCATGCGGAAAGACCAACCTGGCCATGCTGATACCGACGCTCCCCGACTGGAAGGTCGAGACCGTCGGTGACGACATCTGCTGGATGAAATTCGGCCCCGACGGGCGACTCTACGCGATCAACCCCGAAGCCGGCTTCTTCGGTGTGGCCCCCGGGACCAATTCGCACACCAACCCCAATGCCATGCTCACCATGGACACCAACACGATCTTCACCAACACCGCCCTGACCGATGACGGTGACGTGTGGTGGGAGGGGATGACCGACGGCACCCCGGGACACCTGACGTCCTGGAAGGGCCAGGACTGGACCCCGGCATCCGATGCCCCGGCCGCCCACCCGAATGCCCGGTTCACCGTGCCGGCCGCCCAGGACCCGGCCATCGCCTCGGAGTGGGAGGACCCGGCCGGCGTGCCCATCGACGCGATCCTCTTCGGAGGGCGCCGCGCCTCGGTGGTGCCGCTGGTGTTCCAGTCGCGTGACTGGCAGCACGGCGTGTTCCTGGGGTCGATCATGGCGTCGGAGACGACGGCCGCCGCCGCCGGCGCCGTGGGCAACCTGCGCCGGGACCCGTTCGCGATGCTGCCCTTCTGCGGCTACAACATGGCCGACTACTTCGCCCACTGGCTCGCGATCGGAGCGGGTGCCGACCCCGACAAGCTTCCGAAGATCTTCTACGTGAACTGGTTCCGCAAGGACGCCGATGGCCGTTGGTTGTGGCCCGGCTACGGCGAGAACTCCCGCGTCCTCGAGTGGGTCTTCGCTCGCGTGAGCGGCAAGGTCGATGCGGTGGAGACGCCCATCGGCTTCCTGCCGACCGCCTCCGCCATCGACACCGACGGCCTCGACGTGTCCGAGGCGGACATGGAGATCCTGCTGCACGTGGACCTCGACGAATGGCGGGCCGAGGTGCCGTCGATCCGGGAGCACTTCGCCTCGTTCGGGGACAAGCTGCCTCCTGAGCTGGTCGGCGAGGTCGACCGGTTGGAGACGACGCTGGGCTGAGACCTCCCGTCGCGGGGACGGACGCGGTGGGGTGGACGCACGTGGCGGTTCCGGCCGTCCCGGTGCGGCGGCCGTGGTGCGTCAACCTCGGCCTGGAGCCGCGGAACGCAGGGCGCTCATGTAGGACAGGGCGCCGATGACCGCGACCGCCGACAGGACCAGATTGCCCGCCGGGATCGACAGGGAGAGCACCACGCCCACGAGGGACCCGATGACCCACATCAGCTGGAGGCGGGTCTCGAAGCGGGCGAAGGCCCGTCCCTGGTCCGACTCGCGGACGTTGCGCTGCACCAGCGCGTCGAACGAGGGTTTGGCCACGGCGCCGGCCGCCCCGACCGACACCGCCACCAGGGCCTGGAGCCACCGGTTCGGGAGGACCCAGCCGAGCAGTCCGGCCACCGCCACCAGCCACAGTGAGGCCGCGAGCATCTGCTGTTCGCTCAGGACCCGGCGGATGCGGCCGACGAGCAGCACGCCGACCACCGCCCCCAGGGTCAGTGCGCCGATCAGGAGCCCGAACCACCAGGTGGCCGCTCCGACACGCCGCAACCCGAAGGCGAACAGGAAGGTCAGGAAGCCGAGCAGCCCCTTCAAGACCGACATGGGGGTCAGCGCGAGGATCACCTGGGTCCCGGCGATGGGACGGAAGGCGGCCAGGTCGCGCTGCTCCTCCAGCCACCATTCCTCGACGTCGGGAGCGTGCTCGACCGGGGCGACCTCTGGCGTTCGGGCGGTGGCGGCACGACCCCGCCGAGCGGCGCGAGGCCGACTCGGCACCGGGAGGCGTGTGCCGGCCACGACCGCCACCGCGAACACGGCGGCGCACGCCCACAGCACGGCGGGTCCACCGGCCAGTTTCAGGATCGCCACCGCGGGGAGGGCGAACACGAATCCGGACAGTGATGCGAGGAGCCCCAGGCGGGCGTTGAGGGTGGCGAGGTCCGGCTCCACCACGTCCTTCCCGGTGACCGGGTCGTCCACGTGCACCACGGGAGGCGTCCCGTAGGGAGGCGTGCGCTCGGGAGCGGGCTCCCCCGGGTCGTCCACCGACGCGGGCCCGGGCACACCGGGAGCGGCGCCGGGTCCCACCATCTCGAGCGCGGCCATCTCGGGCACCAGGGCGCCCTTGGTGACCAGGTACACCTTGGACAGGACCAACATCAGGAATGCCTCGGGGAACAGTAGCAGCGAGTGGATGTCCCGGGCGATGAACGGACACAGCGCGGCTCGGCCCAGTGCCGACGTGACCACCATGGCCCGGCGGGCCCCTCGGCTGCGGTCGATGAGGGGGCCCAACGCCGGTGCCACCACCGCGAACGGACCCATCGTGAGCAACAGGTAGAGGAGCACCTTGTCCTTGGCCGCCGTGGGCGAGATCGAGAAGAAGAGCGATCCGGCCAGCGACACCGCGAACAGGGTGTCACCGGCGGTCATGAGGACGTGGGTCAGCGCCAGCCGTCCCACCGGGCTCCGCTGGTCGAACAGGTCGTCGACGGCGGAGCGGACCAGGCGGCGGAATTGGTCACCACGCTCCCGGACGCCCATCTGCGCATGGTAGGCGCCGGGAGCAGGGCGTTAGAATGACGGGTCACCCCGCTCACCGCGACCGACCACCGGCCCAGGAGATGGACATGTCCGTCAGCGCCTACATCCTCATCCAGACCGAGGTCGGGCGGGCGGCCACCGTGGCCCGAACCGTCCAGGGCCTCGACGGCGTCGTGACGGCCGAGGGGGTGACCGGGCCCTACGACGTGATCGTCCGGGCCGGGGCCGCCACGATGGACGAGCTCGGACGCATGGTCGTCGGCCGGATCCAGCTCATCGACGGCATCATCCGCACCGTGACCTGCCCGGTCGTCAACCTCTAGCGGAGGTACCGACCGGTGGGTCGGGTCCCTCCGACGGTACCCCGAGGTGCGGGGCGTCACCGGACGCGGTGTACCCGCCGCCGGCCGCCGCCATCGGGCCGTCCCCCGGGTCCACCCGTGCGCTCGTCAGCGACCCGGTCGCCGGGGCGCCGTGCCGCCTTCCCGAGTTCGGGTCGATCGTCGACCCGTGGGCTCGTGAGACCGTGGGCTCGTGGGCTCGTGGACCACGAAGGCGGCGCCGGCCGTCGCCGCACTGCTTCCGACAGGAGGCGCGTGGTGCGCCGCATCGTCGCGCCAGCCGTTCCACGGGACAGGGACACGGGACACGGCCGCCTTCCGCCACGACGGGGGCGGCCGTGGATCCGGTCGGATCCGACGGGGCGGGTCAGGTGCCCTCCGTGGACCCGAACCGGCGATCCGCTGCGGCGGGTCGGGGTCAGCAGATGGCGCCCGACTCCCGTAGTCCGGCCACGTCGTCGGACGACAGGCCCCAGTCGGCGAGCGCCTCGTCCCCGAACTGGCCGGGATTGGGCGGAGGCCGTCGGATCGCACCCGGTGTCGACAGGAAGCGGGGGGCGGGGGCGGGCTGGACGACACCGGCAACCTCGGTGAACGTCCCGCGCGCCCTGTTGTGCGGATGGTCGGGGGCCTCGGAGGGCGAGAGCACCGGTGCCACGCAAGCATCGGAACCGGCGAACACCTCCTCCCACTCGGCGCGGGTCCTGGTGGCGAAGACGGCGGCGAAACGCTGCTTCATGGCCGGCCACGCGCTGCGGTCCATCTGGGTGGACAGGTCCTCGTCCCCCAGACCCAGGAGCCGCATCAATTCGGCGTAGAACTGCGGCTCGATGGCACCCACGCCCAGGAATCCGCCGTCAGCGGTCTCGTAGACCTCGTAGAAGTGCGCTCCGGTGTCGAGCAGGTTGGTTCCGCGCTCGTCCTTCCAGATACCTGCGCCGCGCAGGGTGTACGTCATGGTCATGAGCGACGCGGCCCCGTCGACCATGGCGGCGTCGATGACCTGGCCCCGGCCGGTGGTGCGCGCACTCAGGATGGCGGCCAGCATCCCGTAGGCGAGGAGCATGCCCCCGCCGCCGAAGTCCCCCACCAGGTTGAGCGGAGGGACGGGTCGTTCGCCCGCCCGGCCGATCGCCTCCAGCGCCCCGGAGAGCGCGATGTAGTCGATGTCGTGTCCGGCCGCCTGCGCCATCGGCCCCTGCTGGCCGTAGCCGGTCATGCGCCCGTAGGCCAGCCTCGGGTTGCGCGCGAGGCACTCGTCGGGCCCGAGGCCGAGGCGCTCTGCGACACCGGGGCGGAAGCCCTCCATGAGACCGTCGGCACCCTCCACCAGGCGGAGCACCAGCGCCACGCCGTCGGGGTGCTTGAGGTCCACGGCGACCGACCGGCGACCCCGGTTCATGAGGTCCACGTGCGGATCCTGACGGGGCGGGTACTGCGCCCGATCCGACCGGTCGATCCGGATGATGTCGGCACCGGCGTCGGACAGCATCATCCCGGCGAAGGGCGCCGGGCCGAGCCCGGCCAGTTCGACGATGCGGATGCCCTCGAGCGGGCCGCTCATCGGGCACCCCGCGCGGTGGGTGTCATCGGGACCGTCCGGACGTGGGTCGTCGCCGGGGGGCGGAGCAGGTGTGCGGTGATCAGCATGGCGGGATGGTGTCCCACAGCCGCCCGGTGGTCAAATGCGGCGGCGGCCCACGCCGCCGGACCGGCGTCCCGCGTGGGCTCAGGAAGGCAGGATGCGGCGGATCCGTCCGGTACCCACGTCGTAGCGCCACCCCTCGACGACGACCTCGTCGGGGAGCTGCTCACAGTCGCGCAGGAGGGCCACGTCGGTGGCGAGTGCCCGGTCCGGGTCGGGCATCGCCAGGAAGTCCATCCCCTCGACGCCGTCGGTCCCCAGATCGGTCAGTCGGGAGCGGACGCCGGCGTCCGACTCGTCGGCCAGCGCGCAATTCGTATGCTGCATGACGGCGATCTCCCGGACGTCGAGGAACCGGGTGGCGAGGATCAGGGATCGAATGACGTCTGGGGTCACCCGTGCACCTGCGTTGCGGAGGATCTTGGCGTCCCCGGGGTGCAGGCCGAGCATGGTGAGAGGCTCGATCCGGCTGTCCATGCATGTGACCAGGGCGAACCCGCGTGCCGCCACCGGTGCGATGCCTTCGAGGGTGAACGCCTCGGCGTACGACGTATTTGCGGCGAGCAACTCGGCGAACATGAGATCCATAGTGTAGATCGTGCCCGAATGCGCGGGGACATCGACGGCCTGTCACTAGGGTGGCGGGCGGCTCGATCGCCGGGCCCGCCGCACGTCAGCGACGAGACCCCGAGGAGCGTGTTGGGTAACCATTCACCTGTCCGGTGCTCCGTCCGTCGCCACCACGGCCAGCGACCTCCGATGACGAGGATCAGCGAACTGAGGCGCTGACCTCGCGATTCGCGAAACGTACTGGCAGTTGCTTGAATTGTCGGCATGCCCTCCGGTGCGGAACGAAGCGATGCCGAGGTCGTTGCCGAGAACGAGCGGCTGCGCGGTGACGTGGAACGGCTCGCAGAGGAGAACGATCGACTGGCCGGCGAGGCCGACCCGCTCACTGCCGAGGTTGACCGCCTGGTTGGTGAGTACGATCGGCTGGTCGGCGAGAATGCGGTGTTGCGGTCGGAACTCGACTCCTTCGCCCGGAAGATCGCCGCTCTGGAGAAGCGACTGGGAAAGAACTCGGAGAACTCGTCACTGCCGCCGTCCTCGGATCTCTTCGGGCGCAAGAAGGACAAGCCGGAGAACGCGAACCGTGCAGCACGGCGAGCTCTGGGTCGCAAACCCGGCAAGCAGCCCGGCACTGCGGGGAAGCACCTGGCACACGTCGACGATCCTGACGAAGTACATCTCCACACGCCACCTGCCTGCAGTGACTGTGGAGCAGACCTGGCGCACGTTCCCGTCGAGCGAACCGAGATTCGCCAGGTCACCGACATTCCGGTGCCGGTGATGTTCACCATCGAGCACCGGGCCGAGTCGAAGCGGTGTGCGTGCGGGACGGTGAACAAGGCCGCCTTCCCCGAAGAGGCTCGGGGACACGCCAGCTACGGACCAAGGATCCGTGCGACCGCCCTCTACTTGATGTGCCGCCAGCACCTGCCCTTCGAGCGGACCAAAGAGGCGATGGCGGACCTGCTCGGTGTCACTGTTTCCACCGGGTTCCTCGACTCGGTGTACTCAGAAGGTGCTGACGGCCTCGCCGGGTTCCTCACCGCTGTCCTCGCCCAACTGCGCGACACCGACGTTGTCTACATGGACGAGACCTCCGACCGCCTGGGCAAGGGGTCCGTCTGGTTCCACGTCGCCTGCACAGAACTTCTGACCCTGCTCCACGCGGACTTCACCCGTGGACCCGACGGCATCGAGGCGACCGGCCTGTTGCCGGACTTCGATGGCGTTGCGGTCCATGACCGGCTCGGGTGGTACTTCGACTACGACCAGCCGACCCATGCCGCATGTGGGGCCCACCTGCTCCGCAACCTGGCCTCGGTCGGGGTCTCCTTCGACCAGACCGAGTGGACCAGGTCGATGGGTGACTTGTTGTTGGAGATGAAGGCGGCAGCGGCAACCGCTCGAGCCAAGGGCAAGAAGAGGATCTCCAAGAAGATCCTCGCCGGCTACCTCGCCCGCTACGACACGATCGTCGGCGAGGCACTCAACGCCAACCCGGCACCACTCGGCCGAAAGCGCGACAGCATCGAGACCGAGGGCTACAACCTCGCACTTGCCTTCCGCACGAGGAAGGACGCCATCTGCTGCTTCGCCACCGATCTTCGGGTCGGCTTCACGAACAATTTGGCAGAGAGAGATCTCCGGATGGCGAAAATCCACAAGAAGGTGTCCACTTCCTTCCGGGCGATCGAAGGGGCCGAACGAATGGCTACCGTGCGGTCCTACATCGCAACGGCGATGAAGCATGACCTCGATCCCCTGGCAGTGCTGGTTCGTCTCTTTCACGGCGACGCCTGGATCCCTCAGCGGATCTGACTCACCGTTCGCGATACTTGACGAATGGAACCGACGGCACCCACACCGCCTCCGTCGTGCTGGCCGATCCCTGATGCACCCGCTCTCCTCGACGCGCTGGCGACCGGTCGCCTCGATGCCGAGCTGACTGCAGTCATCGACGCAATCAACCGGCGAACCTCAGCCATCGCCCACAACAGAACCCAGGCTGCACTCGCCAGGCTCACACTCCACGACCGGGTCCGGATCGGCAACCAAGCCAAGCCCCAATACATCCGCGGTGAGGCCGGGACCGTCCATGAACTCGCTGACGACTACGTCGTTGTGCTGCTCGACAGAGTGGTCGGAAAGTTCAAGTCACGCCACCTGCGCTGCGCACCCGAGATGGTCGAACCTGCCCCGGACAGCTGAATGGTTGCCGTGTTGGACGCAGCCGGACCGCCCTCGAACGTCATCCGGACCGGTCCGGGACGTGTCAACCTCATCGGGGACCACACCGATTACAACCGTGGGTTGGCTCTGCCCATGGCGATCGGACTCGGCGTAACGGTGGAGCTGGCGCCGTCGGGCGACGACCGGATCACCGTGACTTCAGAGGCCTACCCCGGCGAGATCGCCGTCCTGCCCCTCGTGCCGGACGCTGATACCGTCACGACGCTCGAGCCGGCCTGGGCCCGACTTGTGGCCGCAGTGGTGGACCTGGCCCGCCCCTCGTCCGGGGCCGTCATCCACATCACCTCGACCGTGCCCCGGGGGTCCGGCCTGTCGTCGAGCGCGGCGCTGTCCGTGGCCCTCGCAGACGCCTTCGGGGTCGAGGGGGACGCCCGGGTGCTGGCCGCGGTCTGTCGCCAGGCCGAGCACCGCATCGGGGTACCGGTGGGCCTCATGGACCCGCTGGTGTGCGCCGGCGGGCGGGCGGGCCATGCGCTGCGCATCGACTTCGCCACGGGAGCGACACAGGACGTCGCCCTTCCGGTCGGGGCTGCGTTCGTGGTCGTGGACTCCGGCCGGCGCCGGGACCTGCGGTCCTCGGCCTACGTCAACCGGGTGGCCGAGTGCGAAGCGGCATCTGCGATCATCGGGCCACTCGGTCTGGCCGAACCGGCGGACCTGGTCGGTCTGCGCGACCCGCTCCTCCGGCGCCGGGCGCGTCACGTGGTGTCCGAATGCGCCAGGGTCGGCGCGTTCACCGATGCCCTCGCGACCGGCGACCTGGCCGGCGCCGGAGCGAACATGGACGCCAGCCACCGCAGCCTGTCCGAGGACTTCGACGCCTCCACCCCTGAACTCGACCAGCTGGTGGCCCGGCTCCGGGCCCGCCCAGGCGTCCACGGTGCCCGGGTCACCGGGGCCGGATTCGGCGGATGCGTGGTGGTGCTGGGCGAGCCCGGGACCCTCGACCCGGGGACCCTCGGTCGACCGGCCTGGCGTGTCGAGGCGGTCGACGGGACGGTCACGGCCAGGGACGGGGACGGGGCACGCGGCGTGCGTGCACCCACCGCCGGAGCCGGCGGGACCGGGGAGGTGGCCCCGCTCAGGCCCACGACCCGTGGCCGGGGGCATCGCGACCCGCGCCCAGACGGCGGGTGATGACCCGGGCGAGCACCACCGGCTTGCGAGCATCCTCGATCCGGTGCAGGACGCCCTCGTCCCATACGACCACATCGATGCTGCCGGTCCCGAGCATCCGGCGAACGATCCCCTGATCGACTCGGACCAGCTCGACGGAGTCCAGGGGGATGTCGATCTGTTTGCCCCCCGCGGCACCCCATTGGTCGATGATCCGGGAGGACGTCACCATCAACCACGCCCGCCGCCAGCGGACGAACCGGACAGCCAACCATGCGCACGGCACAGCCACGACAGCGCCCTCCAGCCAATGCACCGTCACCGACGTGTTCAAGATGGCCACGTCGAGCGTGACCCCCAGGCCGACCGCGGTGAGCGCCAGGAGGAGGGGGCCGGTCAGGAAGGTCCAGTGCGGTCGGATGTCGATCAGAAGTTCCTCGGCCGGGAGCAGGGGCGGACGATGCGTCGGCACGCGTCAGCCGGAGGGGGCGGGACGGGGGGCGGGAGGGTGGGCGGTCGGGTGGGTGGTCGGGTGGGTGGACGACGGCACCGGATCAATCTACCGAGGCCCGGTCTGCCGGGGCGTACCACCCCGGCGGTAGCCTCACCCACTGTGGACCCCCTCGACCCGGCACCGGCGCCGGCAGCCGGCGACAGGCTCGAGCAGGCGCTGGCCGGACTCACCCCGGCCCAGAACGAGGCAGTCCGGTCCCCGGCCGCAGCCCTGTGCATCGTGGCCGGAGCCGGATCCGGCAAGACCCGGGTCCTGACACTGCGGCTCGCCCGGCGCATCCGGGACGGCTCGGCCGACGCGGACCACACCGTGGTGTGCACCTTCACCCGCAGAGCGGCCGAGGAGCTGCGTACCCGGCTCGCCCGCTACGGCGTCACCGTCTCGGTTCCGGTCGGCCCCGGTGGCGTTCCTTCGTCCGGGGTGCGTGCAGGCACGCTCCACCAGCTGGCGCTCACGCTGCTGCGCCGCCACGCGGCCGACACCAGCCAAGCGCCACCGTCACTCGTCGAACACCGCTGGCGTGCGCTCGACGGGCTCACGGATGGCCGGGGAGCGGCGTCCGTCGTCGACGCCGAGATCGGGTGGGCCAAGGCCCGTTGCCTGTCACCGGAGACGTACGTGCACGCGGCACGGACCACAGGTCGCCAGGTGGCACTGCCACTCGACCGGGTGGCCGGGACCTTCGCCGACTACCAGGTCCGCCTGGTCCGGCGGGGTCAGCTCGACCTCGACGACGTCCTGTTGCGAGCCGCAGACCTGCTCCTCGACGACGTCGCATTCGCGGCACAGGCCCACTGGCGCTACCGGCACCTGGCCGTTGACGAGTTCCAGGACGTCAATCCGGCACAGTTCCGCCTGGTGCAGGCGCTCATGGGCGGCAGGGCCGACCTGTGCGCGGTCGGCGACCCGAACCAGGCCATCTACGGGTGGAACGGCGCCGACCCCGGCCTGCTCTCCTCGTTGCCCGATCTGGTTGCCGGGCTGGAGGTCGTCCACCTCGACGTCAACCACCGGTGCTCGCCCCAGGTGGTGGCGGTGGCCACGGCCGCGCTCGGTCCGGCCGATGTGGCTCCACCCCGGTCGGCGGCGTCGGGAGGCCCCGTCCCGACACTGACGGCATACGACGACGATCGTGAGGAGGCCGAGGCGGTGGCCGCGTCGCTCCTCCGGCGGGCCGAGGCCGGCGCCGCGTGGTCCGAACAGGCCGTGCTGGCCCGCACCCACGACCAGTTGGCGCTGATCCGTCGGACGCTCGACCGGCTGGGCATCCCCTGTCGATTCGCTCCGGCGCCTGACGCCGACGCCGAGTCACCTGCCCCGACCGGGCCCCTTGTGCCCGCCACGGTGTCGACGGTCGGGCGCGGTGAGCCCGGGGGAGGCGTCGAACTGGCCACCTTCCATCGCGCCAAGGGCCTCGAATGGGATGCGGTGCACGTGATCGGGCTCGAGACCGGCCTCGTTCCGATCGTCCACGCCGCCGACCCACGGTCCCTGGCCGAGGAGCGCCGACTGCTCTATGTGGCGCTCACCCGTGCCCACCGGATCCTCGAGTGCTCGTGGGCGAAGCGTCGCACGATGGGTGGCGGGCGGAGCATGGAGCGGCGGCCGTCGCCGTGGTTGGACGATCTCGCAACCGTGACTCAGACCGGCGACCAGCGGCCGGAACCACAGGACGCCTCCCGGCGGTTCGCCGCCCTGCGTGCGAACCTGAAGGGCTGAGTCGGCTGTGGCGACGCGGCGCAGCACCGGGGTGACGTCCGCGCCATTCCGGACGAGGCGCGGTCCGGAGGCGACCGCCGCCCGGCGATCACGAAGCGCAACCGACCATCCGAGGGGCGGTGGTCAGCCGGGCGACGTGTCCACGAACACCGGGGTGTGGTCCGATGGCTTCTCGCCCTTACGGGCCTGCCGGTCGATCAGCGCCCACGACGTATTCCGGGCCAGTACCTCGGTCACCAGGACCAGGTCGATCCGCATCCCCCGGTGACGATGGAACGAACCGCCGCGGTAGTCCCACCAACTGAACAGGTTGTCGTCGGCGTAGACCTGCCGGAAGGCGTCGACAAGCCCCCATGACTCGAGGTCGGCCAGCGCGGCCCGCTCGGGAGGACTCACGTGCGTCATGCCGGCGAACTGCGACACGTCCCACACGTCCCGGTCGTCGGGGGCGACGTTGAAGTCGCCGCACACGGCCACCGGGCTCGACGGCCCGGTCGTCTCCGCGAGGAGCGCCCGCAACCGAGCGAGCCACGCCAACTTGGCCGGATAGTGCTCGTCGTCGAGCGCACGGCCGTTGGGTACGTAGGCCGAGTAGACGCGCACCCCACCACAATCGGCACCGATCAACCGGGTCCCCTGGTCGTCATCCGAGGAGCCGAGACCCGTCGCGACGTTCTCGATCCCGACCCGGCTGACGATGGCCACCCCGTTCCAGCGCCCGTCGCCATGGTGGGCCGCCTCGTAGCCGAGCGCGGCGAATGCGCCGTATGGGAAGGCGGGATCGGCCTGCTTTGTCTCCTGGAGGCACAGGACATCGGGTCGGGCGTAGGCGATCCACTCCTCCACCCGGTGAAGTCGGGCGGTGAGTGAATTCACGTTCCACGTAGCGATGCGCACGATGCGGCCTCAAACCCCTTCGGTCGGGACGGCGTCGACCAGCACGAACAGCAGGTCGGCCTCACAAGCGAGTTGCCCGTTCACCGTGGCCCGGCCCGAGCCCTTTCCGGCCCGGGCGGACATCCGACCCAGGACGACCTCGAGCTCGAGCAGGTCGCCGGGGACGACCTGCCGGCGGAACCGGGCCCGCTCGATTCCACCGAAGAGCGGCAGCTTCCCGGCGAACGCCGGATCGGCCAGCACCGCGACACCCCCCAGCTGGGCCAGTGCCTCGACCATGAGCACGCCTGGCAGCGTCGGTCGACCCGGGAAGTGCCCGGCGAAGAACGCCTCGTCACCGGTCAGCTGCCAGGCACCCGTGGCCGACCTCCCGGGTTCGACGGCACGTAGTTCCGTGACGAAGAGGAACGGGTCCCGATGGGGGAGGAAGTCGTCGGCTCGCACGGAAGGCGAGGTTACCGGTCCCCGGGCCCGGCTATGCCGGTACTCAGTCGCCGAATCCGGGCAGGGCCAGCTCGGCACGACGTCGAGGCGCGTCGAGGGAGACGAGCTCGAACGTGCGGAACTCACCCTTGGCGAGCACGGCGCGGGCCTTCTGGGGAGCCGGGTCGCCCAGGTTACGGAGCGGCACGTGGCACAACATTCCGCTGACGTCCACATGCGCGCCGTGCGACGTGAATGCGACGACCTCACCCTCGACGGAGCTCCCGATCGGGTGTTCCGCCACGAAGGTGATGAACGTCATGCCGTCGTTCAGCGCCTCCCCCACCGGCGCGTCCCGTCGAGAACTGTCGGTCGTCGGACCCGGAGGAGACGCCTGGGTGGCCTTGGTGGCCTTGGTGGCCTTGGTGGCTTTGGTGGCTTTGGTGGCCTTCACCGCATTGGTGGCCTTGGTGGCTTTGGTGGTCTGGGTGGCCTTGGTGGCCTTCACCGCCTTGGTGGCTTTGGTGGTCTTCACCGCCTTGGTGGCCTTGGTGGCCTTCACCGCATTGGTGGCCTTGGTGGCCTTCACCGCCTTGGTGGCCTTGGTGGCCTTCACCGCCCTGGTGGCTTTGGTGGCCTTGGTGGCCTTCACCGCCTTGGTGGCCTTCACCGCCTTGGTGGCCTTGGTGGCCTTCACCGCCTTGGTGGCCTTGGTGGCCTTCACCGCCCTGGTGGACCGGCCGCCCACCCCTTCATAGGCGTCATCGGCGTCGACGGTGTCGGCCGCGACCGGGACACCCGACTCGCGGGGCCCGCGGGGCTGGTGGGGCTCCTCGAATTGGTCGACGCCCAGGGGGTCCGCGTCGACCCCTCCGAACCCGCCCCCGCTGACGTCCGCATCCGCCGACGCGGTCGCGCGCGTGCCACCACCACGGGACCCGCGTCGCCGGCGGGAGCGCTTCGGCTTCACCACGTCGTCCGTGAGGACGTGGCCATCCTCCACGACGTCCATCTCCACCTCCCCCGGATCGACCGCGCCGTCCGCCGCTTTCGCCTCGCGCTTCGACTTGGCGGTCACCGAACGGCTGCGTGGTCCACGGACCGGGGTCCGGGGGGTGAACACCCAGCCCACCCCGGGGACCGGCTTTCCACCGATGAGCCGGCCCGGTTCGAACAGCCACGGACGTTCCGCATGGAATTCCTGGAACGAATCGTTGGAGAGCACCAGTGCGCCCGACTTCTCGGCAATCCGGAGGATGAATCCGTCGCCCCTCCCCACCGCCCCGGCCGGAGGCGTGACCATTTCGCCGTGCTCGATGGCGTCTTCGAACCCGGTGACCTCCGATGGGTCGATGCGGTGGCCGAACGAGGCGTCGACGACGACGGTGACGTCCTCAGCGGCAAACCCTCGGTACTCCTCCAGGAAGGTCTCGATCGCGTCGTTCAGTTGGGCCAGGCTCGGAAGGGTTCGACCCTCGGTTGCGAGATTGGAGCCGTCGACGACGACGCGCCGACGGGCGGTTGTTTGAGAATCCATAATTGCAACCAGTCAACCACCTGCCGGACACCCTCCCTGCGTATGGTCCGGTTTCCCTCGGCGCCGAGGCCGGGGACCGGTACGCGGATCGCCACGACATCCGACCGCCATGACCGGTCCGGCCGCACCCGTCAACCGTAGGATCGGGGTGTGACCTCCGATAACGACCGGGCCGCAGAGGCCACCGACCTCCTCCAGCACCTGATCCGGAATGCCTGCGTCAACGACGGCACTCCCGACTCCGGCCAGGAGCGGCGGAGCGCCGAGGTCCTGACCGCGTACCTCGAGGGGTCGGGTGTCGAACTCGAGACCTACGAGCCTGCTCCGGGTCGCACGTCGCTGGTGGCGAAGCTCGCCGGTTCCGATCCCGGGGCACCGTCACTGACGCTGTTGGGCCACACCGACGTGGTGCCGGCCAACCCCGACGACTGGACCCACGACCCGTTCGGCGGTGAGCTCATCGACGGTACGGTATGGGGCCGCGGTGCCATCGACATGCTCAACCTGACCACCACCATGGCCACGGGGCTGCGCCACCTGGCGTCGAGCGGATTCCGCCCCACCGGCGACCTCATCTACATCGCGGTGGCCGACGAGGAGGCGCTGTCCACTTACGGCGCCAGGTGGTTGTGTGCCCATGCAGCGGACGACATCCGCACCGACTATGTCATCACCGAGTCCGGCGGCTTCCCCATGTACGGCACCGATGGCGCACCCCGGCTCCCGGTCATCGTGGGCGAGAAGGGCGTCTACTGGTGCGTCCTCACCGTGCGGGGTACCCCGGGGCACGCATCCCAACCACTACGAACCGACAACGCCCTCGTGACGGCGGCCGAGGTCGTCCGTCGGATCGACGAATTCCACCCCCGCGCCGAGCTCCACGAGGCGTGGGTTCGGTTCATCAATGGGTTGGGGTTTCCGCCCGAGCTGGCCGAGCCGCTGCTCGACCCCGACCGGATCGACGACTTCTGTAACGACCTCCCGCTCCTCGGACTCGCGCGCCAGGCACATGCCTGCACCCACACCACCCTGGCCCCGACGATCATGCGGGCCGGCACGAAGACCAACGTGATCCCCGACCGGGTGGAACTCGAGATCGACATCCGGGCGCTCCCCGGCTGGGAGACGGGCGACGTGCGGGCGCTGCTCGACGACGTGCTCGGCGACCTGGCCGATCGCGTGGAGATCGAATTCCTGGCCGAGGAGCCAGCCAGCACATCGGCCATCGACACCCCCCTGTGGGACGCCATCAGTCGGGTCAGCCGGACCTTCTATCCCGGCGCGTCGACCGTGCCGTTCCTGACGGTCGGCGCCACCGATGCCCGCTACACCCGGACCTTGGGCTCCGTATCCTACGGGTTCGGGCTCCACAGCCCGGCCATCGACTTCGAGCAGTACGGGACGATGTTCCACGGCATCGACGAACGGGTCGACGTCGAGTCGCTCCGCCTGTCGACCGAGATGTGGATGGCGCTCGCCCGCGACTTCCTGTCCTGAGCGCGGGCTCTGCACCGACCCGGAGCGCCCGCCCGGCAGGACACGCCCCGACCGGGCGGTGCGGCCGGACGCAGCGGTCAGCCGACCGCCCGCACCAGCAGGTCCTCGAGTTCGAGACGGTGGAGTGCGGCACTCCCCGACGCCGGGCTGGCCGACTCGGCCCGGCTGACGTGGCGCAGTGTGTGGGAGCTCCGCAGCAGTCGGTGCAGGCGGCTGTGCACGAAGTTCCAGGCGCCCATGTTCTCGGGTTCCTCCTGGAGCCACACCACCTCTTCCGCCTGCGGATACCGCTGGAGCACGGTCTCGAGCCCGTCCTTGGGCCATGGGTAGAGCTGCTCCATCCGCACCACGGCCACGTGCGAACCGGCGGCGCCGAGCTCGTCGCGCCGCCCGATGGCGTCGAACGCGACCTTTCCCGAGCACAGCACGACCCGGCTCACACCGGACCGGTCGAGGCCCTCGGAGGCCGCAGGATCGTCGAGCACCTCGTCGAACGACCCGGAGGTGAAGGCCGCGATCGGCGCGCGGGCCTGGCGGGCCCGCAGGAGCGACTTCGGGGTGAAGACGATCAACGGCTTGCGCTCGGGCACCCGGACCTGGGCCCGGAGCAGGTGGAAGTACTGCGAGGAGGTGGTCGGCTGGGTCACCCGCAGGTTGCCCCGGGCGCACAGTGTCAGGAACCGCTCGATGCGGGCAGAGGAGTGCTCAGGACCCTGCCCCTCGTAACCGTGAGGCAGGAGCAGGACGAGGCCGGACCGCTGGCCCCACTTGTCTTCGGCCGCGACCAGGAAGTTGTCGACGATGATCTCCGCGCCGTTCCAGAAGTCACCGAACTGAGCCTCCCAGGCGACCAGGTCGTTCGGTGCCTCGACCGAGTAGCCGTACTCGAACCCGACGCATGCGTATTCGGACAGGAGCGAGTCGCGGATCGTGAACCTGCCGCCACCGAGACCCTCGAGGGGGACATGCTCGAGCCCGGTCTGGTGGTCGACCAGCACCGCGTGTCGGTGGGAGAACGTGCCCCGTCGCGTGTCCTGACCGGTCATCCGGACGTTGGTGCCCTCGAGCAGGAGTGAACCGATGGCGAGCGCCTCGCCCAGGGCCCAGTCGATCTCGCCGTCGGCCACCACCTTGTCCCGCTGCTCGAACTGGCGGGCGAGCTTCGGGTGCAGGACGAAGCCCTCGGGCACCGACCGCACCACGGTCGCCAGCCGGCCCACCGTCTCGGGGTCGATGCCGGTGTCGATGCGCGGGATGTAGAGGTCGGGCTGGACGTACTCGGGCAGGCTCACCGGTGCCGGTGGCGCGTCCTCGGCCTCGGCCCGGGTCTCGTCGAGTGCGGCCTGCAGCCGGGCGGAGAAGTCGTCGAGAGCCTGCTCGGCCTCCTCCAGCGAGATGTCCCCGCGACGGACGAGGGCCTCGGTGTACAGCTTGCGCACCGAGCGCTTGGCATCGATGAGGGCATACATCAGCGGCTGGGTGTAGCTCGGGTCGTCCCCCTCGTTGTGCCCGTGCCGGCGGTAGCAGACCATGTCGATGACGACGTCCTTGTGGAACGCCTGCCGGAAGCCGAACGCCAGCCGTGCCGCCCGGGCACAGGCCTCGGGGTCGTCGCCGTTCACGTGGAAGATCGGGGCCTGCACCATCTTGGCCACGTCGGTCGGGTACACCGACGACCGTGCGGCTTCGGGTGCGGTGGTAAATCCGAGCTGGTTGTTGATGACCACGTGGACCGTGCCGCCGGTCCGGTAGCCGGCGAGCCCGGAGAGGTTCAACGTCTCCGCCACCACGCCCTGTCCGGCAAATGCGGCGTCGCCGTGGAGCAGGATCGGCAGGACGGGGAACGGGTCACCGGCGCCGTCGACCAGCCGCGGGCCGCTGCCCCGCTCCCCACCGAGCGCGTCCTGGCGGGCGCGGGCCATACCGACCACGACCGGGTCGACGGCCTCGAGGTGGGAGGGGTTCGACGCCATCGTCAACGGGATGCTGCCGCCGTTGCGGGCCATGAACACGCCCTTGGCCCCCTTGTGGTACTTCACGTCGCCCGAACCCTGGACCGACTCGGGGTCGAGGTTGCCCTCGAACTCCTCGAAGATCTCGCCGTAGGACTTGCCCACGATGTTGGCCAGGACGTTGAGCCGACCCCGATGGGACATCCCCATCACCGATTCGTGCAGGCCCTCGCGTACTGCTTCGTCGAGCAGTGCGTCGAGGATCACGATGGCCGACTCCGCCCCTTCCAGGCCGAAACGCTTCTGACCCACGTAACGGGTGTGGAGGAAGCGCTCGAACACCTCAGCTGCGTTGAGCCGCTCGAGGATGTGGCGCTGCTCGTCCGGTTCGGCGGATGCCGACACCCCCTCGACGTGCTGCTGGATCCACTGCTTCTGGATGGGATCCTGGATGTGCATGTACTCGACGCCCAGCGTCCGGCAGTACGCGTCGCGCAGGACCGAGAGGATCTCGTCGAGCGTGGCCAGATCCTTGCCGGCGAGCCCGTCGGCCACGAAGCGGCGCGGCAGGTCCCAGATGGTGAGCCCGTAGTGCAGCGGGTCGAGTTCGGGGTGGAGGTCCACCTCCTCGGCATCCAGCGGATCGAGGTGGGCGATGAGATGGCCCCGGACCCGGTACATGTTGATGAGCGTCTGGACGTGGTTCTGCTTGACGAGGCGCTCGTGGCCCACGTCGGCACCCTCGAACGAGGAGTCGGCGTCCCGCTGCCAGGCGACCGGTTCGTAGGGGATCTCCAGGGCGTCGAAGACGTCCGCGTAGAACCCGTGTCCGCCCATCAGGCACTCCGACACGTGTGCCAGGAACATGCCGGACTCCGCACCCTGGATGATCCTGTGGTCGTAGGTCGAGGTGATGGTGACGGTCTTGCCCACGCCGAGCTCCGCCAGCTTGCGGGGATCGGCGGCCTCGAAGCCCGCCGGCACCCCGAGTGCCCCCACGCCCACGATGAGGCCCTGGCCGGGCATGAGCCGGGGCACCGACTGGACGGTGCCGATCGTTCCGGGGTTGGTCAACGTGACGGTCGTACCGGCGAAGTCGTCGGGCGCGATCTTGTTGGTGTGGATCTTGCGGACCAGGTCCTCGTAGGCGGTGACGAACCCCTTGAAGTCCTTCGTGACGTCATCTGCGATGCAGGGGACCAGCAGTGTCCTGCCTCCGGACTTCTCGACGTCCACCGCCAGGCCGAGCCCGACGTGCGCGTGGCGCAGCACCCCCGGGGTGCCCTTTCCGTCGACATCGGCCACGAACGCGGCGTTCATGGCCGGGACGGCGGCGAGCGCCCGTACCACCGCGTACCCGATGAGATGGGTGAAGCTCACCTTGCCGCCGGTGGTGCGCCGGAGCTGGTTGTTGATGATGGTGCGGTTGACCTCGAGGAGTTTGGCCGGCACCACCCGGACGCTGGTGGCCGTGGGGACCCCCAGCGACGCCTCCATGTTGACCACGATGCGCGCGGCGGCACCCCGCAGGGGCGTGGCACCGTCGACCCCGGCTGAGGCGGGGGACGCCCCGGTCGAGACCGACGAGGCGACGGGTGCAGCCGGCACGGAGACGGACGTTGCGGGCGCCGCCGCCGCCGCGGATCCTGGTGCCGAGGAGGCCGAGTCGTTCGTCCTGGCACCGTCGACAGCCGGCGACGCCGGGGCGCTGCCGGATCGGTAGTCGGCGAAGAACTCCTGCCAGGAGGCAGAGACCGAACCCGGGTCGGCCTGGTACCGCTCGTACATGTCCTCGACCAACCACGCGTTGGGCCCGAACGCCCCCGAACCGGCGGCGACCCGCCCCGCACCGTCCCGTCCCTGCACCGTCGCGTCTCCACCCTGGGGGCTGTCCATTGCTCCCAGCCTACCGGGAGCCCGCGCCCCGACCCGTCCGGGCCGGAGCACCGCGACGGGTCGATTAGCGTCGACTCCATGACCGCGCCGCGCACTCGAGTCACGTGCACGTTCGGCTTCGAGGCCGCGCACCGTCTGGCCTGGCATCCGGGCAGGTGCCGGAACCTCCACGGCCACTCCTACCGCCTCGACGTCTCGGTCGAGGGGCCGCTCGACGCCAACGGAGTGGTCGTCGACTTCGACACGCTCCAGGACGTCGTCCGCACCCAGGTCATCGACCACTGGGACCACCGCGACCTCAACGAGGTCCTGGACAACCCGACGGCCGAACTCCTTGCCCTCCGGGCGTGGGAACTGCTCTCCACCGCCGGCCTCCGTCTCGCCGCGCTCCGGCTGTGGGAGACGACCGACTCGTGGGTCGACCTGTGCGCGGGCGACGGCGTGGGCGACGGCGCGGGCGACGGCGCGGGCGACGGCGCGGGCGTCTCGGCCGGGACCTGAGCGTGACCCGCCACCTCGTCGTCCTGTCGGGAGGCCTCGACTCCACCGTGTGCCTGGCCCTGGCAGTGGCCGAGGCCGGCGAGGCCGGGGTGCCGCCTCTGGCCCTCACGTTCGACTACGGGCAGCGCCACCGCACCGAGCTGGACCGGGCAGCCGGGGTCGCCGGCCACTACCGTGCCGAGCACCTCGTCGTGCAGCTCGACACGTCCGCGTGGGGAGGGTCCGCACTCACCGACCCGGCGATCGATGTGCCCCCGGCAGGTTCGTCCGAGGGGATCCCCGTCACCTACGTGCCCGCCCGGAACAGCATCTTCCTGGCGGTGGCGCTCGGGGTGGCCGAGGCCCGGGACCTCGATGCCGTGTGGATCGGCGTCAACGCCATCGACTACTCCGGCTACCCGGACTGCCGCCCCGAGTTCATCGAGGCCTTCCGAGGCGTGGCGGCCACGGGCCAGCGCCGGGGCGTCGACGGCGATCCGATCGCCATTCGAACGCCCCTGATCGAATGCACCAAGGAGCAGATCGTGCGGCTCGGTGTCGACCGACGTGCCCCGCTGCACCTGACGTGGTCGTGCTACCTCGGCGGCGAGCGGCCCTGTGGGACCTGCGATGCGTGCGTGATCCGGGCCCGCGGCTTCGCTGCGGCGGGGATCGACGATCCGGCACGTTCATGACCACCGACGCAGCGGCGACGGGACGGGCGGACCCGGGGGCGACGATCCCGCGCCGAGCAGGACCGACGGACGTCCTCGTCTCGGAGATCTTCTCCGCCATCCAGGGCGAGGCGGCACTGGTGGGCGAGCGACAGGTGTTCGTCCGACTGACCGGCTGCAACATCCGCTGCACCTACTGCGACCAGCCCGAGGCACTCGAGCGCAGACCGGGACCGTGCCGGGTCGAGACCACTGCCGGCCGGCGCGACTGGGTGGACGGGTCGAGTCCGCTGACCGTCGACCGGGTCGTCGAGGCCGTCGGGAGGTTGTGGGGGCAGTTCCCACACCACTCGATCAGCGTCACCGGTGGTGAGCCGCTCCTGCAGGGTCCCCGGACGGAGCGGCTGGTGGGCGCGTTCGCCGACCGCGGTTGGCCGGTGATGCTCGAGACCAACGGCACGCTGACCCCGCCGATGCGGCGACTGGCCGGTGTCGTCGCCTTCGTCAGCATGGACCTCAAGCTGCGGAGCGTGGACGGGGAGACGGTGGCACCCACCACCCAGGCCGCGTTCCTCAACGCGGCACTCGCCGGGCGTGCCGCCGTGTGGGTCAAGATCGTGGTCGGGCCGGACACGGACCTCGACGAGTTCGACGCCGGCATCGCCCTGGTGGCGGAGGCGTCGGCGGGCAGGTCGGGTCCGATCGAGGTCTTCCTGCAGCCGCTCACGCCCTTCGGCTCGGCGACGGGGGCACCGACGCCGAATCAGGTGCTCGATCTACAGGAGCGCGCGCTCCGGCTGCACCGAAGGGTGCGGGTCGTCCCACAGACCCACAAGGCGATCGGCCAGCTCTAGCCGGACACGCCCCGGACGCGACGGGAGGGGCGGCCCGGGGCGTGCCCGGACCGCCCCTCCCGTCGGGACTACTTGGCCCTGGTGATCTTCGGGGCCGGGGCCTGGCCGTTCACGACCTTCTTGAACGAGGCTCCGGCGGTCACCTTGGGGCTCTTCGAGGCCTTGATCTTGATGGTCTCGCCGGTCTGCGGGTTGCGACCGGTACGCGCCGCGCGCTGGGCCCGGTCGAAGGTCAGGAAGCCGGTGATCACAACCTTCTCGCCCTTCGCCACGTTGGCGGTGATGACGTCCTCGAGCCCGCCGAGCACGGCCGCGACGTCCTTCGAGGTGGATCCGGTGTGCGCGGCAACGGCGGCGATGAGATCGGTCTTGGTAAGGGGCACTGTTTCTCCTTGGTCAAATGGAAGCCCCAACAATGCACGATCTGGCCGGCCGATGTGCGCATTTGGCGGCCTGGAGCCCTGAACTGGGCGGTTCCCGCACCTCGGGCCGGCGGCAGGTGCCGGGTGGGACCGCCGGTCCGGCCGTGCGACTGGCCCTCCACCCGGCGATCCTGGCAGGCTGTGCCCAGATGTCCGTAGACCACCAGCTCGCGCTCACCGAGCACCTGCCGGAAGATTCCGGCGCCGCCGGTCCGCTCGTAGTCCTCGTCCACGGCTCCCTCGACCGGGCCGGCAGTTTCGCCCGAGTCATCCGGCGGCTCGGCGACCTGCACACGGTGGCCTACGACCGTCGCGGCTACCACCATTCCCGCGGCGACCTGCCCGTGCACGACTCGCTCGACGGACACATCGACGACCTGCTCGCCGTCATCGACGGCCGTCCCGCCGTCGTCGTCGGCCACAGCTACGGCGGCACGCTGGCACTCGGGGCGGCACTCCGCGCGACCGGTGCGGGACCGATCGTCACCCTGGCCGCCTACGAGCCCCCGCTTCCGTGGCTCGGCGGCCGTGCCACCCGCGGCGGGACGCCTGGCGGCCGGACACCGCGACGGGACGACGAGCTCCCGGCCGAGGTGGCCGAGCGATTCTTCCGGCGCATGGTGGGCGACACGGCCTGGGAGCGGCTCCCCGAATCCGCCCGGGCCGCCCGCAGGGCCGACGGGGCGGCGCTCGCCGCCGAGCTGGCCGCGATCCGGGTCGACCGTGCGCCGTTCGACGTCACGTCGCTCGCCGTGCCCGCCGTGTTCGGGCGGGGAACCGAATCACTCCCCCACCACCGGGCTGCGGTCTCCTGGCTGCACGACCATGTCGCCGGATCCCGGTTGATCGAGATCGACGGGGCCGCCCACGGAGCCCATCTCACCCATCCCGACGCCTTCGCCGGGTTGGTCCGGGCAGCCGTCGACCGAGCGCTCCCGGCAGGCCGGTCGTCGCCCACCGCTCGCACCGAGTCGGCAGGCGGGTAGAACCGGGGGCATGCACGTCCTGGTCTCCGGCTCCTCGGGACTCATCGGCACGGCCCTGCTCGACGCCCTCGCCGCCGATGGGCACCGCACCACCCGCCTGGTCCGCGCACGGTCCGCCCCCGGTCCCGGTGGCGACCGAGCGACCGAGGTCAGTTGGGACCCGACCCGACACATGATCGACACCTCTGCGCTCGAGTCGGTCGGCCCGCTCGACGGGGTCGTCCACCTGGCCGGTGCCGGAGTCGGCGACCGGCGGTGGAGCCCGGCCCGCAAGCGAGACATCCGATCGAGCCGGACCGAGGGCACCGAGCTGCTGGCCACCACATTGGCCGCGCTTGCGTCCCCACCTCCGGCACTGGTCAGCTCGTCGGCCGTCGGGTACTACGGGGACCGTGGGGAGGAGGTACTCACCGAGGAGTCCACTCCAGGCACCGGCTTCCTGGCCGGCGTGTGCGTGGCATGGGAGGCCGCGACCGCCCCTGCCGCTGCGGCCGGCATCCGCACCGTGGTGCTCCGGACCGGGATCGTGCTGAGCGCGCGCGGTGGGGCACTCGCCAAGCAGCTACCGCTCTTCCGTCTCGGCATGGGGGGCCGGATCGGATCGGGCCGCCAGTACCGCAGCTGGATCAGCCTGGACGACCAGGTGGCCGCCATCATCCGCTGCCTGAACGACGACTCGTTGGTGGGCCCCGTCAATGCCACCGCACCCAACCCGGCCACCGACGCCGAGCTGGCCGGCACGCTGGGTGCCGTCCTCCACCGACCCTCGTTCCTGGCGGTACCGGCACCGGCGCTGAAGCTGGCCCTCGGGTCCGAGATGGCCTCCGACATGGTCCTGGCCAGCCAGCGCGTGTTGCCCGAGAAGCTGCAGGCCGCCGGATTCGAGTTCGCCCACACCGACCTGGCCGGAGCGCTGCGGACGGTGCTCGGGCGCTGAACCGGGCAGACTGGACCGGTGCGCAGACTCGTCCTCACCGTCACCTGCCCGGACCGCGTCGGCATCGTGGCGGGCGTGACCGGTTTCATCGCCGACCACGGGGGATGGGTCCTCGAGGCGGCCCAGCACGGGGACCTCGGGACCGGTCGGTTCTTCCTGCGCATCGAGATCCTGGCGGAGTCGCTGCCCTTCGACCATGCCGTGTTCGGCGACCGGTTCACCCCGCTGGCCGACGAGCTGGAGCTGGACTGGCGGCTCAGTGACACCGATGTCGCCAAGCGGGTGGTCGTACTAGCCAGCAAGGAAGACCACTGCCTGGCCGACCTGCTCTACCGCTGGCGGAGCGGCGACCTCCCCTGTGCCATCCCCCTCGTCGTCTCCAACCATCCCGACCTGGCCCCACTGGTCGAGGCATCCGGTATCCCGTTCGCCCACGTGCCGGTCACCGCGGACACCCGCGACACCGCGTTCGAGGAGATCTGCCGTCGCTTCGAGGAGGTCGGCGGCGACGTCATGGTGCTGGCCCGCTTCATGCAGCTCGTGCCAACCCGCGTGTGCGACCGCTACCCGGGCCGGATCATCAACATCCACCACAGCTTCCTCCCCAGCTTCATCGGGGCCCGGCCCTACCACCAGGCCCATGCCCGGGGGGTGAAGCTCATCGGAGCCACCTGCCACTACGCCACCGCCGACCTCGACGCCGGGCCCATCATCGAGCAGGACACCGTCCGCATCTCCCACGCGGAGGGACCCGAACAGCTCGTCGCTCTGGGCCGGGACATCGAGCGGGTGGTGCTGGCCCGAGGTCTGCGGTGGCACCTCGAGGACCGGGTGCTCCTGAACGGCAACCGCACGGTCGTCTTCCCCTGACCACTCCGGCCGGGACGGCCCGATCAACCGGCTGATTCCGAGTCGCTCCCGGCGGACGGACCGGTGGGTCCCGCGTCCGGCGGGTCCGGAAGCACCGGGTCGACCAGTCGGCGCTGGCGCTCCAACCTGTCGCCCGACCCCGACTCGTCCTTCGTCCCCGCGACCAGAGGCGACGTCGACAGGAGGAATACGCCGAACACCACCACGACGACGGCCGTCAGCTCGACCGGCAGTCGCCAACCCGCAGTCTGCAGCCGGTCGTGGAACAGATAGACGCCGATGACTACGCTGACCACCGGATCGACGATGGTCAGCGACGCCTGCGACGCCGTGACCGGACCGGCATGGAACGAGTTCTGGATGAGGAACAGTCCGACGACCCCGGTCGCGACGAGCGCATACGGGTCCCAGTCGGTGAACACATGGCCCCAACCGTGCGAGATGAGCGTCGTGAACTGCTTGGTGAGGGCGGCCGACAGGGCGAAGAGCACGGCACCCGACGCCCCGAACATCGCCGCCCGGAACCACCGGGGGCCGGCGAACCCGAGGGCGGCGAACGCCGCAGCAACTAGGCCGACGACGACGAACACCACGATCCAGGTATGCCCGGTCGGGACCACGTCGCCTCCGCCGGGCGCCGACACGACGAGAAACGTTGCCAGGCCGCCGGCGGCGGCCGCTGAGCCGCCCCACTCCCGCCAGGTCAGTTGGTAGCGGAACCAGATGCCGAGGATCAGGACGAGGAACAGCAGTTCGGTGGTGACGATTGGCTGGACCGAGCTGAGCTGACCGACGCTCAGCGCAGCGGCCTGGAGCACGAACCCCACCGCGATCATGGCCAGCCCGGCGAACCACACGGCATTGGAGAGCGCGTGGCGGATGAGCCGGACGCTCATCACGGTGTCAGCCGGCGCGTTCTGCACGCCGATCCGCTGGAAGATGGCGCTCAGGGCGTTGGCCAGCGCGGCCAGCACGGCGAAGAGGTAAGCCACGCCCAGTGTCTACCCCAGCCGCCGCCCGCCGCCCCGGGATCGGGTGGATGCGGTGGGCGGGACGCGGGCGGGGCGTGAGCCCGGACGCGGGCGGCGCGGGACGCCGTACCCGGCCCCGGATACGCTGGGCCCGCCCGAGGGTGCGGGCACGGACACGAAGGGGAACTGGTCATGACCGCCACGCAGCATGCCGAGTCGAGCACCGCCGACGGCGGGATCACGCCCGAGCAGCTCGAGGTGGGCGCCCGTGCGTTCCTCGACGCCAACGCCGAGCGACGCCCCGAGGAGACGTTCGTGTGGGGTCAGGGATCCGAGAACGTGAGCCTGTTTCCGGAGCGGACGCCCGAGCAGCAGGAGGCCGACCTGGCCACCTCACGGGCGTGGGCCAACCAGGTGTTCGATGCCGGGTTCGGCTGGATCACCGGGCCGGTCGAGTACGGCGGGAGGGGGCTGTCGGCCGAGCACCAACGGACCTGGAACCGGGTGGCCGCCGACTACCAGACCCCCTCCCTGTCGATCTACGGCATCGGCCTCGGTATGGTCGCCCCCACCGTCCTGGCCCACGCCACCGACGGCGTGAAGGACGCGTACCTCCGCCGGATGTGGCGGGGTGACATCGTGGCGTGCCAGCTGTTCAGCGAGCCGTCGTCGGGTTCCGACCTCGCCTCGCTCCAGACCCGGGCGGTCAAGGACGGCGACGAGTGGATCCTCAACGGCCAGAAGGTGTGGACCTCGGGCGCCCAGGTGTCCGACATCGGGGAGATCATCTGTCGCACCGATCCCGACCTGCCCAAGCACCGCGGGCTCACCGGGTAGATC
>JAKAZC010000200.1 GCA_021826655.1 Actinomycetes bacterium
GGGCCAAGCTCGGCGGCCACCCGGTCGACCACCGAGCGGACCGCTGCCTCGTCGCACACGTCGGCGGCCATCCCGAGCCCGCCGACCTCGGCCGCCAGGGCCTCGCAGCGGCCCTGGTCCAGGTCGACGACGGCCACCAGGGCGCCGTCGCCCGCGAACCGTCGGCACAGGGCGGCGCCGAGGCCACCGGTGCCACCCGTCACCACGACGACGCGTCCGGCGAGGTGCATCAGTCCGCGGTGAACCGGTCGACGAGGTCGGAGGAGAGCGGGAAGTCGAAGAGGGCCTCGGCGTTCCGGTGGGTGATCGACTCGACCTCATCCGCCGGGACGCCCTCGAACAACGCCTTGCACGCGGCCTGGGTGTTCGGGAAGGGCGTGTCGGCGTGCGGGTAGTCCGACTCCCAGACGATGCGGTCGACGGCGAAGTCGTGGCGGTACTGGAGTCCCATCGGCTCTTCGATCATGCAAAACCACATGTTCCGCCGGGCCACCTCCGAGGGCAGCACGTCCGACTTGTCGAGGTGCGTCCAGTACTTGTGCCGTTCCCACTGGCGGTCGGCCCGCTCGATGGCGGCGGTGATCCACCCGATGCCGCCCTCGGACCAGACCAGCTTGATGTCCGGGAACGTGCGGGGGATGGGGCTGACCATCATGTTGACCGCCGACCTGGCCGCGTTGGCGAACGCCGCCGCGATCTCCACCATCGGCACCGTGCCCTCGAGCGTCACGGCAGGGTTCGCCCCACCGATGTGCATGCAGATCGGCAGCCCCGCTTCCTCGCAAAGGGCGAACAGCGGCTCCCAATAGCCGGTGTGGTAGCCCGGCAGCCCCAGGTTGGCGGGATCCTCCATCCAGCACAGCGCCTTGGCCCCGCGCTCGATCATGCGCGTCGTCTCGGCGACGGCGAGGTCGACGTCCCAGACGGGCGCGATGCTCATGGGGACGAACACGTCCGGTCGGGCGGCGCACCATTCGTCGACGACGAAGTCGTTCCAGGCCTGCACGCACCGCACGGCCAGCTCCTTGTCGGGGAAGGTCTGGAACTTCCGGCCGGCGAACCCCGGCAGGGTCGGGAAGGCGACGCTGGCGAAGATCCCGTTGCTCAGCAGGTCCTTGGCCCGCTCGACCGGGTCGTAGCACCCCGGGATCATGTCCTCGAACCGGGTCGGCTCCGCTCCCCAGGTCTCGATGGGCTTTCCGGCCACGGCGTTGAGCCCCATCGTGGCCTCCTGGCCGCCCTCCCAGACCCAGCGCTGGCCGCCGTCGTGCTCGACGACGTGCGGGACCCGGTCGCGCAGGGCGGCCGGCACCCGGTCGACCCACACGCCAGGAGGTTCGATGATGTGATCATCGACGCTGAACAACGTGAACACGTCCTTCGCCTCCGGCTCGCCGCCTCGGTCACCCGTCCGCGACCCGCCCGTGGGGTCTGTGTGGCGGGTGATCTAAAGCAGATGGCTGAATAGCTGGCCCAGAGTAGCACACCTCCGCCGCTCGGGGCGGGGGAGCCCGCGGCCGGCCGTTCGACCCGGCGCGGCCCGGTCGGCGGGGGGGCCGGGCTACTCCTCCGGCCGATCGCTGAGGCCGGCGGGGACGATGAACCGGCAGCGCCGGGTGGAGATGCGCCAGCCGTCGGCCGTGCGGCGCAGCTCGTCGGTGTAGACAGATCGGCGCAGCATCCCGGTGCCGGCCTCGGCGAAGAGCAGGTTCTGCATCGTGGTGGCGGCGTCGGCCGAGACCATGTCGATCAGAGGGGGACCGCCGAGGTGCAGGCCGCGAGGTGCGCCGCGCATCATCTTCCGCAGCCCGTCGTGGCCTTCCCAGGAGCGGCCGAACACCACGTACGAGGCATCGGGGGTGAACAGCTCGACCCACGCGTCGATGTCGTCGAGGTCGAGGAGGAGGCAGTACCGTGCCAGGAGGTGGCCGATGGCGACGTGGTCTTCCGGCGTGGGGAGCATGGTGTGGATTATGCACGGCCCGCCGGCCTGACGGCAGGCCAGGGCCGACCCCGGCCCGCCCGAGCCGGCGATCCCCGCCACGGCGTGACCGCAGCCGGGTGTGCGAGGCTGTCGGCATGGAGCTGTTCGATCTCTCCGGTCACGTCGCGCTCGTCACGGGGTCGTCCCGAGGCATCGGACGCGCCATCGCCGAGCGGCTCGCCGAGCACGGCTCGAATGTGGTGTTCTCGAGCCGCACATCCTCGGAGTGCGAGCGCCGTGCGCGCGCCGTGAACGACCGCTACGGCGACGGGCGCGCCATCGCCGTCCCCTGCGACGTGAGCGACCGTTCGCAGCTCCGCCGCCTGGTGGCGACGACCTTCGACCGGTGGGGCCGCATCGACACGCTGGTGGGCAACGCGCTGGTGGAGGGGGACACCTCGCCGTGGATCGAGCGCTTCGACGAGGAGACCTTCACCACGTGGTTCGAGGGAAACGTCACCAACAACGCCTTCCTCGTCAAGCTCGTCGCGCCGACGATGAGAGCGCAGGGCGGTGGCTCCGTCGTCTTTATCGCCAGCTCGTCGGGGGTGGCGGCGCTCGAGGACTACCTGGGCTACGGCACGTCGAAGGCGGCCCTCATCCACCTCGCCCGGATCCTGGCGGTCCAGCTCGGGCCGTACAACGTGCGCGTCAACGCCGTCGCACCCGGAATCGTCGCGTCGAGCGGGCCCGCCAATTGGGGCACGGACGAAGAGCAGCAGATCGGCGTGGGACAGATCCCGCTGGGCCGCCTGGGGACGCCGGACGAGATCGCGTCCTGCGTCGTCTGGCTGGCGTCGCCGGGTGGAGCCTTCGCCACCGGTCAGGCGTTCGTCGTCGACGGCGGCCAGACCCTCAAGGGGATGAGCGGCCCGCACGACCTCAGGGCGTTCCGACGGAGCAAGAAGGGGGCGGGATCGTCGTAGGCGGCCGTCGTGGGCGGCATCCGTGGGAGGCCCCGTGCCACGTCCGGCTGCCGCTCCGGCCGCTGATGCCTCCAGGCGCACGACGGCCTGCCCGATCGACGGGTGGGTCGACCCACGAGACGACGGGCTCCTCCCGTGGCGGGGCAAGCTGACGGAATGGTCGATCAGATTGCAGGCCGGGTCGTGACGGTGTTCCGCTCCCGCCTCCGGCGGGACGCCGAGGCGAACGGCTACGGCGAGCTCGCCTCGCGCATGGAGGCTCGCGCCCGTGGCATGCCCGGGTTCGTCTCCTTCAAGACGTTCGAGGCCAGCGACGGTGAGCGTGTCTCGCTCGTCGTCTCCGACGGATTCGAGCACGAGGCCGCCTGGAGGGACGACCCGGTGCACCGGGCCGCCCAGCGGCGAGGACGCGAGGTGTTCTATGCCGAGTACTCGATCTCCGTGTGCGAAGAGCGCCACCACCGGGCCTTCCGCCGGATCGCCGACCGCGGCGATGACGCCGGTGGACGGGCGCGTGACCAGGGGGAGTGACCCCGCCGGAGCACGCCTTGGGGGCCACGCGGGGCGGGTTACCATGGGCCGGTGTCAGTTGCCGAGCCGTCGGCCGAGGCGACGCTCCGGGGGCCGTCGACACCGATCATCCATACCGAGGAGCTGACCAAGGTCTATCCGGGGTCGGACCTTGTCGCCGTCGATCACCTGAACCTGGACGTCTCGGTCGGCGAGATCTTCGGCCTCCTCGGCCCGAACGGAGCCGGCAAGACGACCACGGCCGGGATGCTCACCACCCGGGTCGTGCCCACCTCGGGCCGAGCCCTCGTCGGAGGGGTCGACGTCGCCCGCCACGCGGCGCTCGCCAAGCAGCTCAGCGGCATCGTCTCCCAGCAGAACACCCACGACCGGCAGCTCACGGTGTGGGAGAACCTCTACTTCCACGGCCGGCTCTTCGGCATGGGGAAGGCCGCCTCGAAACAGACGGCCGACCAGCTGCTGGAGCAGTTCCAGCTGGAGAAGTGGGCCACGGCGTCGGTTTACGCCCTCTCGGGCGGGATGGCCCAGCGCCTGATGGTCGCCAGGGCCATCTTCCACCGGCCGGCGGTGCTCTTCCTCGACGAGCCCACCGCCGGGCTCGATCCGCAGAGCCGCTTGGCACTCTGGGCGATCCTCGAGGAGCTCAACCGGGACGGCCAGACCATCCTCCTCACGACGCACTACATGGAGGAGGCGGACAGGCTCTGCGACCGCGTCGCCATCATGGACCACGGCCGGATCCTCGCCCTCGACGCCCCGGCCGCCCTGAAGACGGGCATCGGTGCCGACACCGTGGTGACGGTGCGCGCCGCCGGCGACCTCGACCACCTGAGCGAGGTGCTGACCGGCGAGGTGGAGGGAGTGACGCAGGCCCGGGCGGCCGACGGCGCCGTCCACCTCCACGTGAGGAGCGGTCACCAGGTGGTTCGGGAGGTGGTGCTCGCCCTCGAGCGCCACGGCTTCGACCTGATCGATCTCTCGGTTGCCGAGCCCACCTTGGAGACCGTCTTCATCACCCTGACGGGAAGGGAGCTGCGGGACTGATGGCCCTGGCGAGCAGCAGGGTGTCGCCGGTCGATCTCGGCCATCCGATCTCGGTCCGGCTCCGGCCGGTGCTCAGCGCCAGCTACCAGGCGCTAGGCGCTAGGGGCACTGCTCCTGCGCGACCTTGTGGTGCTGTGGAAGGACAAGTGGATCTTCGCCCTGCGCACCGTCATCCAGCCGTTCTTCCTCTGCTTCATCTTCCTCTACGTGTTCCCGAAGATCGGCCAGGGCATCGGCGGGAGGGGACCAGGTGGCGAGTCGAGCTTCGCCACCGTTCTGGTGCCCGGCGTCGCCGGGATCTCCATCATGTTCCAGGGGGTGCAGTCCATCGCCCTCAACATGGCCCAGGAGTTCGGCTTCACTCGCGAGATCGAGTGACCTGGTCCCCGTGAACTGATCCACCTGGCTCAACAATCGGGGCCCGGCCAGTCCCCTCTCCAGTGGTGGAGCTCCCACCCCTTCAATGGTGGAGCTCCTTGAGATCCGGGCCGTAGGCCCTGGTTGGGAGTGGTTACAGACAAGTCACCACGTTCCGCTCGGGCTGACCGCGACTCGCTCGATCCACGGTGCCAGAGGACTGGCCGGTTCGTCAGTTCCAGCCCGGTGTTCGCCTTCCGCCGCGGCGATGGTCTCGGCGAGGGCCGGGCCACGGTGACCAGTACAGGACGGCAAGCAGTCCAAGGCCCACGACGCCAATGACGAGCAGCGACAAGGCGAGGGGGTGGACATCGACGCCTGCGACATGCGGCCCGAGGAACTGGCCCAGCGGACCGGGGAGCAAGATCCGCCCCGGACCGGGCGGGAAGAGCCGGAAGGACCCGGGTCCGACGAGGTGCCGGTGAGCGGCGACGGCGACGGAGTGACCACGGACGCCGACGAGAAGCACCAAGCCGGCGACGACGGCCAGCACGCCGAGGAGGACGCTGAGGGCGATCGCGATGGGTGGCCGCCGGAAAGAGAGACGGTCGGGAGCCGGCGGGCCGGTCACGCCTCG
>JAKAZC010000201.1 GCA_021826655.1 Actinomycetes bacterium
CCTACACGCCGCTCTTCGGCTCTGTGCCTGGCTAGCATGGCGCCCGCATCACCGTCGGCATCCGCCGGGTCCCCGTCCGCCGTGTCTTCGCCGGCCGTGTCTTCGCCGGCCGTGTCTTCGCCGGCCGTGTCTTCGCCGGCCGTGTCTTCGCCGGCCGTGTCCGCGTCGGCCGTGGCCGCGTCGGCCGCCAGGGGCGCGTCGGCCGCCAGGGGCGCGTCGGCCGCCAGGGGCGCGTCGGCGTCGTGGTCCGTGCCGGCGTCCCCGGCCGCGCGGGCGTCCCTCGTCGGGGAGCGGACTGCTCCGAGGGCTCCGTTCGGTACCGGGGGCGGCTCCTCGTCGACGTCCCAGTCGGGGGTGTCGATCCACCCGCCGCCTTCCAGCGGGAACTCGTGGCCGACCTTCGTCGCCATCGCCGTCGCCCGCCCGATTCCGAGGGGAGGGGCGAAGTAGTAGCCCTGCGCGGCATCCGACTCGAACTCCCGCACGAGCCTCGCGTGCAGCTCGGTCTCGACCCCCTCCGCCACCGTCGACATGCCCGACGAGTGGGCGAGGTGCACCACGGTCTCGACCACCATCCGGTTGATGCCCTCGTGGGCCTCCAACCCGTTGACGAAGGACGCGTCGATCTTTATCGTGTTCACGGCCATCCGGCGGAGCAGGTCGAACGAGTTCCAGCTGGTCCCGACGTCGTCCACCGCCAGCTGCACCCCCATGGCGGCGATCGCCCCGAGGTCGCGCACGGCGTACTCGTCCGACATGGCGTGCTCGGTCACCTCCACCGTCAGGCGGTCGGCCGTCAGGCCCGAGGCATCCAACGCCGCGGCGACGGCCCGGGAGGCGACGCCCCTCCGGAGCTGCACGATGGAGAGGTTGACCGCCAGCTGCACGCTCGGCGGCCACGCCGTCGCGTCCCTGCAGCCCTGCTGCAGGACCCACTCACCGAGCGCCACGATGTCGCCGTTCGCCTCCGCCCACGGGATGAGGAGGCCGGGCAGGATCAGGCCCTGGGTCGGATGCCGCCACCGCAAGAGCGCCTCGAAGCCGAGCAGCATCCCCGAACCGAGATCGACGACGGGCTGGTACTGCAGCATGGGCTCGCCGCTCAGGACGAGTGGCCTGCCTTCGGCTGTCCACTGATCTCTGCCGTTCTGCGATCCCACGGGATCTCCTTGGTCCGCCCGCCGTCAGTACCCCCCGCACCGGGTGCTGTCCCGCATCCATCATGCCCGACGAGGCCCCGAAACCCGCGAATATCCAGGTGGCCGCCCTCGTTTCCGTGCGGGCGACGGGTCGGCGCCGGCGAGCGGCCCGCCCCGGGCGGACCGCCGCGGCAGGGTCCGTGCAGGGCGGACCCCGGGGGGCCTGCCGCTCACCGGCCGATCGGTCCCGCCAACTACCCTGATCCGGTCGAGCGACCACGGAGGCCGAGATGCCATTCGACGTGTCCAAGGCCCTGCAGGAGCGGCGCGGGGAGAACTTCCGCCTGCACACGCAGCTCATGAACCCCCAGCTGGTCCGCGTGCTGAAGACCATCGGCTTCGACCGGTACTACGTGCGCGGTGAGGGCTGCTACCTGTACGACGACCGGGGCGAGCGGTACCTCGACCTCCTGGCCGGGTTCGGGGTGTACGCCCTCGGGAGGAGCCATCCGGGCGTGAAGGCGGCTCTGCACCAGGCGATCGACCTCGACCTCCCGAACATGGTCCAGATGGACTGCGCCCTGCTGCCCGGGCTCCTCGCCGAGCAGCTCGTCCGGCGATCCCACCCCGGCATCGAGCGGGTCTACTTCTGCAATTCCGGGGCGGAGGCCGTCGAGACCGCCATGAAGTTCGCCCGCCACGCCACCGGCCGGACCCGGATCCTTTACTGCGACCACGCGTTCCACGGGCTGACCACGGGTGCCCTCGCCCTCAACGGGGGGAAGGAGTTCCGGGACCGCTTCGGCCCGCTCCTGCCCGGGTGCACGCAGATCCCGTTCGGCGACCTCGACGCCCTGCGCCGCGAGCTCCGGCGGGGCGACGTGGCGGCCCTCGTCATCGAGCCGATACAGGGGAAGGGCGTGAACGAGGCGCCCGACGACTTCTGGCTCGCGGCCCAGGAGGCGTGCCGCAGCTACAAGGCCCTGCTCGTCACCGACGAGGTGCAGACCGGGCTCGGTCGCACCGGCCGGTTCTTCGCACACGAGCACTGGCAGCTGCAGCCCGACATCGTGACCGTGTCGAAGGCGCTGTCCGGCGGCTACGTGCCCGTGGGGGCCGTGCTCTGCTCCGACCGGGTCTTCAGCAGCGTGTACAGCACGATCGACAAGGCGCTCGTCCACTCCACCACCTTCGGAAGGAACCAGCTGGCGATGGTCGCCGGGCTGGCGACCCTGCAGGCGTTCGACGAGGAGGGGATCGTCGAGCGCGCCGACGCGACGGGTGAGATCCTGCGGCGGGGCCTCGTCGAGATGGCAGGACGCTACGAGATGCTCCACCAGGTGCGGGGCAAGGGGCTCATGATCGGGCTGGTGTTCGGCCAGCCCACCTCGCGGGCGCTGCGCCGGAGATGGAACATGGTCGAGCGGATGCGGCCGGCGCTCTTCTCGCAGGCGATCGTGGTCCCGCTCTTCCACCGCCATCGGATCCTGACCCAGGTGGCCGCCGACGGCGTCAACGTGGTCAAGCTCCTCCCACCGCTGGTGGCGGGCCCCGACGAGATCGACTACTTCCTGAGCTCGCTCGACGACGTCCTCCGGGACGCCCACGAGGGCCCCGGCCTCCTGTTCGAATTCGGTCGGACGGTGGCGAGGAGCTCGCTGCGCCGGGGACGGACTTCGCCGAAAGGGCGGGGGGCGGCCGCCGCTCCGGTGCCGGACCCGACGGATTCCGCGGACCCGACGGCTTCCGCGGACCCGGCCCGGGTCCCGGAGCGGCCGTCCATGTCGGCCGCTCCGGCCTCCGCCTCCGGCCTGGTGAGCGGGCGATGACCCCTCCCCAGCAGACGGGACCGGCCCGGTCGTGCCTCGTCCTCCAACCCGGGGACCGGGTCGTCGTGACGGGCGCGTCCGGCTTCATCGGCTCGGCGATCTCCCGCGCGCTCCTGAAACGGGGCCTCGACGTGGTAGCCACGTTCGAGCGTGATGCGGGAGGGGCCAACCTGCGCGACCTCGACCTTCGCCGGGTCACCCTTGACGTGCGGGACAGGGAGCGGACCTTCGAGGTCATGCAGGGCGCCCGGGCCGTCTTCCACGTGGCCGCCGTCTATCGGTTCTGGGCGCCCGACCCGGAGGTGTTCCACGAGGTGAACGTGACGGGGAGCCGCAACGTCGTGGAGGCGGCGGTCGCCGCGGGCGTCGAACGCATCGTCTACACCAGCACCGTCGGCACGATCGGGCTGAAGGGCTCGTCGGCCGGGCGGCCCGCCGACGAGCGGGCCTTCGCCCGCGTGGACCGCCTGTACGGCCCCTACAAGCAGAGCAAGTACGTCGCCGAGCACGAGGTGCTGCGCGCCTGTGCCGAGGGGGCGCCCGTGACCATCGTGATGCCCACGTTCCCCCTCGGCCCGCGCGACAGCCGGCCCACCCCGACCGGCAAGCTGGTCCTCGACTTCCTGAACGGGCGGATGCCCGGGTTCGTCGACACCGCCATGAACGTCGCCCACGTCGACGACCTCGCCGAGTGCCACCTGCTTGCGCTCGAGCGGGGGCGGGTCGGCCGCAGCTACATCGCCGGCGGGGACAACATCACGATGCGTGAGCTCCTGGCCCACCTGGCGCGGAGCACGGGGCTCCCGGCCCCCACCCGGCGCTTCCCGCGGGTGCTCGGCCTGGGCGCCGGCCTCGTGTCGGACCTCGTGGAGGGCCGGCTCCTCGGGCGCCCCCCGTCGGTGCCCTGGGAGGCCGCCCGGACCTCCACCACGCCCATGGTCTTCGACGACTCGCGGGCCCGTGTCGAGCTCGGGTACACGAGCCGTCCGGCCACCGAGGCGATCGAGAGCAGCGCCCGCTGGTACGTCGAGAACGGCTACGTTCGACCCGGCCGGTACGCTCGGATCCGCATGGCATAGCCGCCCCTGCGCCGCCGGCCCGGAGGAGGTCCGGGACGTCGGCCGGGACCGTCCGTCGTCGCCCGTACGAACGTTTGGGTGGTATGGCACCCCCTCCAAATACCCCAATGACCGGCCCGTGCGTGCGCAAAATGGGGTGGTCCCCGATCCACAGGCCCCGAAGCACGAGATGGAGGGAGGGACGCCGTGGTCCGAGCTCGCAAGCCAAGCGTTCGTTTGGGAAATACCCGGGTCAAGGGCCTGGGCACGACCGCGCACGTGCGAGGTGCATCCGCCGGTACGACCGGTATTTGCTCGATATTCGCGCCGCGACGATGAGCTCTTGACGCGCATCGTCATGGGTACAAATATCACCCCTGAACGTCCTGCATCGGCTCGGAGCGCGAGGAGTCGCCGATGGTCCCCCCCGGCAGCACCACACGACCGGCGCCGAGCGCCGTGCCCGAGCGCGCGGGCGGTCGTGGGACCCGAGAGCCGGGATCGGGAGCCGCACGGACCGCGATCGGCCGCTCCGTCGTGATCTCCCCCGCGGCCGACGGGGCCCGTTCGGGGACCGGCGGGACCGGCGGGGCCGGCCCGTCCGACCCTCCCCCCGACTACGGGGCCGGCGCCGGGGCCGACGCCGCGGGGAGCGAGCAGGCGATCCTCGGGCTCGACGCGGTGCTGTCGCAGGCCGGGGCCGAGAACTTCCCGGTGGCGTCCCGCCTCCTGCCCGCCCGGTCCCGCCGGCACCTCCTCGCGCTGTACGGGTTCGCCCGGTTGGCCGACGACATCGGCGACGAGGCCGAGGGGGACCGGCTCGTGCTCCTCGACTGGCTCGAGCGCGAGCTCGAGCGCGCCGCCGTCGGGACCGCGACCCACCCGCTCCTCCGCCGCCTTACCCCGAGCATCGTCGAGCTCCACCTGCCGCTCGAGCCCTTCCGCGACCTGATTCAGGCCAACCGGCAGGACCAGCTCGTGCGCCGCTACGAGACGTTCGACGACCTCGTCGCCTACTGCATGCTGTCGGCCGCACCCGTCGGCCGGCTGGTGCTCCTCATCCTCGGGGAGAGCGATCCCCGGCGGGCCGGGCTCTCCGACGACGTCTGCGTCGCCCTGCAGCTGGTGGAGCACCTGCAGGACGTCGCCGAGGACTTCGGGCATGACCGCGTCTACCTCCCGCTGAACGACCTGCACCGGCTCGGGTGCGACCTCGCCGACCTGGCCGCGCCCGAGGCCGGTCCGGCCCTGCGGCGGGTGGTCGCCCTCGAATCCGGCCGGGCGCGCCGGCTGCTCGCCTCGGGAGGGCTGCTCGCCGGGGCCCTCCCCCTCCGCCCCCGGGCCGCCGTCGCCGGGTTCACCGCCGGGGGCATCGCCGCCCTCGACTCCATAGAGCGCGCGGGGTTCGACGTCCTCGGCCGCGAGTGCCGGCCGCGCCCGCTCCGGTTCG
>JAKAZC010000202.1 GCA_021826655.1 Actinomycetes bacterium
TCGTCCTCGAACAGGGTTACCAGCGGGCGGGCGGCGACGAGAAGCTCCAGATGTTCGGGCCGATCGTGCTGAAGTCGATGCAGGAGGCGGCCGAGCTGGCCGAGACCACCGATTACGGGCGGTGAGCGGTTCTCAGCCGGTCGCACCCCGAGAGCGTGACAACACCTCGCGGAGCTTGACCCGCCCACCGGTGCGCAGGATCGCCCGCCGGTAGATGCCGGCGGCGACCCGTGCCACGACGACGGTGCACGCGACGGTGACCAGTGCCGATGCGAGGAACTGCCACCAGGTCACCGCCCCGAGGCCCACGAGGACCGGCATGGCGAACGGTGCGGTCGGCGGCAGGTAGGCCAGCACCCGGAAGAGCGGGGAGACCGATCCCGAGCTCGCCGCCGTGAGCGCCATGATGTAGCCGAAGATGATCGGGAGGTTCAGGGGGAGGGCCAGGGTCTGAATCTGGTCCTGGCGCTCCGCCAGGGAGCCGGCGGCGGCGTACACCCAGCAGTAGAAGACGTAGCCGAGCACCAGCCACGCCAGCGTGCTCACGAGCACCAGGGGCGCGGTGCCGTGCAGGAGGTCCGAGCCGACGGCCTCGGCCAGCACGAGGGCGAAGACCACGATGAGGGAGGCCTGGGCGAACGCCACCAGCCCGATGCCGACCACCTTGCCGGTGAGCAGCCGGATCGGGCGCACGGCGGCAAGAAGCACCTCGATGACCCGGCTCGACTTCTCCTCCATCACGCCGAGGAGGATCCACGTGTTGTACTGCGTGAGCATCAAGAAGACGAGGATGATCCCGATCACCGACGTCGAGCGTGTCGCCCCCTTGACCGATCCGGGTTGAAGGCTGCGGACGGGAAGTGCCTTGGCGCCGGACAGCGCGGCGGACTGGGCAGCCGACAGGTGGGCCGACTCGACGGCCTGGGCGATGCCGAGGTTCTTGGAGGCGGCGCGCACGAATTGAGCCGTGGTGGAGGTGTCGGTCACCTCGATCGGCTTCCTCACGACGAGCTCCCGGCCGTCGACGACGGCGAGGTCGACGGTCCCCGAGCGAAGGGCGCGCTCGGCCGAGCCCTGGCCGGGCTCCGGCACGAAGTGCACGCCGGCACCGACGCTGCGGCCGGCGGCCGTCACGGCCGCCCGGGCGGGAGCCGAAAGGGTCCCGACCACCCCGACCCGTTGGGGGGGGCGCGGGCCGCCGGTGAGCGTGGGGACGACCACCGCGGCCGCGACCGCCACGAGGATGAGCAGCGTCCCGATCCGGAAGACCCGTCCCCGAACCCGCTCTCGCACCTCGCGGGCTGCCACCAGTCCCACGTCACCCGACAAGGGTCCCCATCCGACGAGCGCTCGCCACCTGCCGAGCACGCGGCTCTCGCCCGGCTCGCCCGGCTCGCCCGGCGCGCCCTGCTCGTCCGGCGCGCGTCCCCTTCGCCGCCACCAGAAGCGGAGCGCGGCGGCCACGGCCGCCACGGCCAGGATCGGGTACACCTTCATCCGAGCGCCTCACGGAACACCTCGGAGAGGCGGCGCCGCTCGAACACGAACTCGGCCACCCGACCCGCAGCCATGGCGGCCCGGAGCACCGCTTCGCTGTCGACCGACCGGTCGAGCACCAGCCGGGCCTGGCCGCCGTCGATCTGCGAGATGGTGACGCCGGGGATGCCGCGAGCCCACGAGGCGTCCCGGTCGCCCTCCACCCGCACCACCAGGCGGCGCGGACCGCTGGCGGCGAGGTCGTCCACCTTGCCCGACACGACCAGGCGACCGTGGTCGATGATCGTGACCGACTCGCAGAGATCCTCCACCAGGTCGAGCTGGTGGCTCGAGAACAGCACGCAGCAACCCGACCGGGCCCGCTCCACGAGCACGCCGCCGATCGCGTCGATCCCCGGTGGGTCCAAGCCGGCGAGCGGTTCGTCGAGGACCAGCAACTCGGGACCGTGCAGCAGCGCGGCGGCCAGCTGCACCCGTTGCTGGTTCCCGTGCGAAAGGACCTCCACCTTGCTGGTCGCCCGGTCGGCGATCCCGAGACGCTCCAGCCAGTCCGTCGCCGCGGCCCGGGCGTCGGCGGCGCTCATCCCGTGCAGCCGACCCAGGTACTCGAGCTGCTCGCCGACGGGCATGGTCGGGTACAGGCCGCGCTCCTCGGGCATGTACCCGAAGCGGCGCCGCTCGGCCGGCCCGACCGGTTCACCGTTCCACCTGACCATCCCCGCATCGAGGTCGGTGAGTCCGAAGACGGCCCGCATCGCCGTGGTCTTGCCGGCCCCGTTCGGTCCAAGGAAGCCCACGACCTGCCCGGCGGGCACGGTGAAGGACAGGTCGTCGAGGGCGGTGAGCTCCCCGAAGCGACGGCGGAGGCCGTCGAGCTCGAGCAGGCCGCCCACCTCGTCATAGTAGAGCGGCGGTGGTCGGCTGCCGTGTCTACGTGACCCGCTACTCGGCGGTGAGCACCGGATCGGAGTTGAGCTCGGCCTTACCGCGCAGCGCGGCGAGGACCATCGCCACCACCGCGATGACGCCGAGGAAGGCGGCCGAGGCCTCGAACCCCCTGGTGACAAGGGGCGCCGGGGCGTGCTCGGACCCCGCGACGATCCCGAAGACCAGGCTGGTGAAAGCCAGGCCCATGGCCGTCCCCAGGCCTCGGCTCATGTTGAGGACCCCGCTGGCCACCCCGGCGTGCGCCTTGGGGGCAGCGCCCATGATGGCCGCGTTGTTGGGAGGGGTGAACATGCCGAGCCCGACGCCGAGGAACGCGAGCTCGACGATGATGACCGCGAGCGAGCTGTGCGCGGCGACCATGGCGCCCATCATGAGGGCCGCGAGCGCCATGCCGGCGACGGTGAGGGGACGAGCGCCGAGCCTCTCGGCGGCGCGGCCGGCGAACGGGGCGGTGAGGCCGATGGCGAGTGGCATGACGCCGAGGGCGAGGCCGCTCCGCCCCGGGCTCAGGTGCAATGCCCGTTCCAGATAGAAGGGGACCACGAACAAGGTGCCGAACAGCACCAGGTAGGAGAAGAGCCCGCTGGTGATGCCCGCGGCGAACGGGATCCGCTTGAAGAGGTCGAGATCGAGCATCGGCGAGTCAGCCCGCCGCTCCCTGCGGACGAAGGCGATGCCCAGCACCAGCGCTGCCGCGAAGAGCCCGAGGATGGTCGGCGAGGTCCATCCGGCCTTGTCGCCGAACGACACCGCCGACAGCACGGCCGCGACGGTGGGGAAGAAGAGGGCGAGCCCGAGCCAGTCGAAGGAGACCCTCGGTTGGAGGTGCCGGCTGCGAGGCACGAGGAACCAGGCCATGATCGTCCCGACGATCCCGACCGGGACGTTCACGAAGAAGATCAGGCGCCAGCCGCCGAGGGCGATCAGCAAGCCACCGATGGTCGGTCCGAGCGCGAGGCCGAGCGCCTGGGCGGCCCCCTGGATCCCGATGCCCCGGCCCAGCTTCTCCCTCGGGAGCGCCAACACGATGATGGCCACGCTGTTGGCCTGCAGCATGGCCGCGCCGAGGCCCTGAAGGACCCGGAAGCCGTCGAGGGCCGGCAGGCTCGGGGCGAGCCCGCACAGTGCGGAGGCCACGATGAAGACGAGGAAGCCGTACATGTAGAGGAGCTTGCGGCCGACCATGTCGGCCATGCGCCCGACGCCGGTCACCAGGCCCACGAGCACCAGCAGGTAGGACAGGCCCACCCAGGTGACGGCGCCGATGCTGGCGTGGAAGCTCCGCTGCAGTGTGGGGAAGGCCACCGTGACGATGCTCGCGTCGAGCTGGTTCATGAACGCCCCGATGCACACCGTGGCGACCACCAGCCAGTAGGCGTTGGGCCGACCGGCGACCGCGGCAGGCCGGCGGGGCTCCACGAGGATCCGGCGCCAGCCGGTCCTGGGCACGCCGTCGACGGCGGGGACGGTCACGCGATCGGGGAAAGGCACCGCGTCGCGCCTGCGGACGGTGGGACCACGGGGGTGGGCATACCGGTCGCGCCGACCTGACCGTTGACCACTGGCGCCTCCTCGGGTGTGCTTGCCCCCGCGCTCGAATGTAGGTACATTTATACTCAACGGTCGGAGGGTGTGCAAACGGCCGGGATGCCGATCGGGGAGGACCGGAGCGGTTGGACCCAGCACCAGGACGGCTTCCGCTCGACCGGGACAGCCCCACGCCCCTGTGGGCGCTGCGGCACGGCGATCTGAGGGCCCGCCTCGACAGCGGCGAGTTCACGGACGAGTTTCCCGGCGAGATGGCGCTGGTGGCCGAGTACGGGGTCAGCCGGAACACGGTCCGCGAGGCGCTACGCCGGCTGCGGGCGGACGGGCTGGTCGTCGCCGGGCGGGGACGGCGATCGAGGCTCGCGGTCCAGACCGAGATCGTGCAGCCGCTCGGCGCGCTCTACAGCCTCTTCGCGTCGGTCGAGGCATCCGGGCTCGAACAACGCAGCGTCGTGCGGTGCCTCGAGCTGCGGACCGATCACGAGGCCGCCCGACACCTCGTCCTGGCCCCGGACGCACCGCTCGTCTACCTCGAACGGCTTCGCCTGGCGGCGGGCGAGCCCCTCGCCGTGGACAGGGTGTGGGTGGAGGCCGAGCTCGGTACGCCCCTCCTCGGGACCGATTTCTCGCACACCGGCTTCTACGACGAGCTGCTTCGCCGGGTCGGCATCCACGTGACCGGGGGCCGCGAGCAGATTCGCGCCCTCGTGCCACCCGAAGCCGACCGCGCCCTCCTCCACCTTGGTCCGAGCGAAGCTGCCTTCTCGATCGACCGGGTCGGTTGCGCGCGGGGGGAGCCGATCGAATGGCGTCGAACCCTCGTGAGGGGCGACCGGTTCAATCTGACCGCGGAATTCTCGACCCGGGCCGGCTACCAGCTCGAGGTGTCCGACATAGCGGCACCCCTTGCAGGCGGAGCTCGTCGCGGGGCCGGCCCCCGACCGGGGGCCGAGAAGCGGTCCTGAGGAAGGGGGCCGACCGGGGATCCCGACTGGCCGGAGCGAACCGTGTCGAGCAGGCCGGCGAAGGGTGCGTAGTGGACCGACTGCATCGCCTCGCTGGGGCGCTGAAGGCGGGGCCGGGGTTGCCGATCTACGTCCGTTGGCCGCGGGCGGCGAGCAGCGGCGCCATCCACGCCTCGACCTCGTCAGCCTGTGTGGGCAGCGCGGCGGAGAGGACCCGGTAGCCATCCGTGGTGATGAGGACATCGTCCTCGATCCTGACCCCGATGCCGCGGTAGTTCTCCGGCACCGTGAGGTCGTCCGGCTGGAAGTAGCAGCCGGGCTCGACGGTCAGCACCATGCCTGGTACCAGGTCGAGCTCGCGGTAGCCGTTGCGCGCGTTGGCACAATCGTGCACGTCGAGCCCGAGCATGTGGCTGGTGCCGTGCAGGGTGTAGCGGGTATGGAACCGACGCTCGGGATCGAGCGCCTCGTCGACCGAGCAGCGCAGGATCCCCCGTTCGACCAGCCA
>JAKAZC010000004.1 GCA_021826655.1 Actinomycetes bacterium
GCCATCATTCCCAGTGGTGTCGGGCATGCCGGGAACCTACTGCGGGTACAACCCTCCGGACAGTCGGGTGGGGACCACCGCGACACCGCTCGACGTCAAGTCCCCGTGGGGTACCGCCCGTAGGGTCTAGCCCGACCACCGTTGCATGACCGTGCAGCGTACCGATGGCGTCCACGGGTCCGGGGTTGAGCACCGGTGCGGCGGTGCATGCGACGCGAGGAGGGCGACCGCGCTCAGTTGTGGTGCGGGGGTCTCTCGTGACGCTGCCGCTCAGTCCAGCACCGGTCGCAGTCCTCACACGACGAGCGCCCGGCGCCCCCACCCCGGTGGATACCGGGATGGCCGCAGCTGGGGCACGGTTCGGCAGTATCCATCCGATGCCTCCCGGGTCGGTCCGACGAGGGGACGGCCGGAGGTCCGGGGTGGTCCCCCGGGGCGGCCGGGACCCGGGGAGAGCCAGCGTCCCGACGATGGCTCCGGGGGTGAGACTCGAACTCACAACCCTCTGATTAACAGTCAGATGCTCTGCCGATTGAGCTACCCCGGAAATTGTGCCGGCACGCCCGTTCCGTCCTTCTCGGACGGCCCCGGCGTGCCAGTGGACATTAGCCGTTCGCGGCCACCTCCCGGATCGCAGGTGCACGCCGCCGCGAACCGGGGCACAATGGCGACCGTGAAGTTCCGCTTGATCACCGCTGCCGCCTTCGTCACCGGGTTCGCGCTCGGGTCGCGGTCGCACCGCTCCCGGTTGCGCGTCGTCGCCCACGACGGCTCGACCGTGCGACCCGCGGGCCGATCGGGACGTGCCCGTGCCGTGCCGTCCAAGGCCCGGGCCGTCGCCGTTCTGGGCACGGTTCGGGTTCGGGACGCGGTCGGGGTCCGCCTGGGTTGGAGGGACGGCGAGGATGCCGCCGATGCCCTCGTGATCGAGATGACGGGCGACCTGGCCACCGCCATCAACGGCCGCAGCGCCCTCGCGGGCTGACCGGTCCCCGGCACGCCGGCGGTGTCCGGCCGGCGTTGATCGCCGCCCTCGGCTCGGCGGGATGCGTCGCCGCCGCCGAGGAAGCCGAGGAGCTGCTGGCCGCCGCTCCCGATCCGGACGCACTCGGGGCGATGCTGGCCCGGCGGCTGTCCGGCGAGCCCCTCGCGTGGATCACCGGCACGACGACCTTCTGCGGGCGTGCGGTCGGCGTCCTTCCCGGTGTCTACGTGCCCCGATGGCAGTCCGAGGTCCTCGCCCGGACGGCCGCCGACGTCCTGCCCGAGCGGGGCACCGCCGTCGACCTGTGCACGGGTGCCGGGGCGGTGGCACTCGTCCTCCAGGAGGAGCGACCCGACGCCTGGGTCGTGGCGACCGAATCCGATCCGCTGGCGGCCGCGTGCGCCCGGGCCAACTTCGTGGACGTGCGGATCGGCGACCTCGACGCGCCGCTCCCCGCCGAGCTGCTCGGGCAGGTCGACGTCGTGTGCGGGGTGCTGCCGTACGTTCCCCGGGACGCCCTCCACCTCCTCCCCCGTGACGTGGTCGCACACGAGCCCCGGGCGGCGCTGGACGGCGGGAAGGACGGCCTGGATCTGGTCATCCGGGCCATCACATCCAGCCCACGGTGGTTGACCCCAGGTGGGTGGCTGCTGCTCGAGGCAGGCGGCGGACAGTTCGCGGAGGTGGAGGATCACTTCGCGCTGGCCGGGTTCGAGAGCGTCCGGGTCCTCGTGGACGGTGATGGCGACCCTCGGGCGGTGTGCGGCCAACTCGGAAGTCCGGTCGTCCGCCCGCGCTAGGCCTCTTCGAGATAGTCGCGCAGCAGCTGGGCCGATTCGGGACGCCGCAGCTTGGCGAGGGTCTTCGCCTCGATTTGACGGATCCGCTCCCGGGTCACGCCGAAGGCCTTTCCCACTTCCTCGAGCGTGCGGATCTTGCCGTCCTCGAGCCCGAAGCGGAGTCGGACGACGTCCTGCTCGCGCGGGGTCAGGTGGTTGAGGGCGTCACGGAGCGCGGCGTCGAGCATGAGCCTCGTGGCCGCGTCGCCGGGCACGACCGCCCCGCGGTCTTCGATGATGTCACTGAGGCTGAAGTCCTCCTCGTCGCCGATGGGCTGCTCCAGTGAGATCGTGTCCTGATTGATCCGGAGGATCTCCCGGACCCGCTCCACCGACAGGTCGACCAGGGTGGCGAGCTCCTCGTTCGTGGGCTCGCGCCCGACCTCCTGGTGGAATTGGCGCTGTGCCCACACCACCTTGTGGATGGTCTCGACCATATGGACCGGAATGCGGATCGTACGGGCCTGGTCGGCGATGGCCCGGGTGATCGCCTGGCGGATCCACCACGTGGCATAGGTCGAGAACTTGAAGCCCTTCGTGTGGTCGAACTTCTCGACCGCCCGCATCAGGCCCAGGTTCCCCTCCTGGATCAGGTCGAGGAAGGCCAGGCCCCGGTTGCGGTACCGCTTGGCGATCGAGACCACCAGGCGGAGGTTTGCCTCGATCAGCTGGTCCTTGGCCTCGTGACCGACGCGCACCACCCGCTGGTCGGCACGCCGCCCGGCACGCGAGGTCGTCCCCGTGATCTCGTCCTCCTGGAGGCGCATCGCCGCCTCGGTGCCGGCCAGGATCCGCTCGGCCAGCTCGACCTCGAGCGCGGCGTCGAGGAGCTTCACCTTGCCGATCTCCTTGAGGTACATGTGGACGGGGTCGGCCGCCGAGCCGCGGAAGCTGTCACCCTCGGCGAACCCGCCCGCGCCCGACGAGGACGGCGTGCGCGGCTTGCGGGCGGTCGACTTCTTCGCGCTGGCGGCCCCCTCCGTCGGCGACACGGTGACCAGTCGCACCTTGGGTTCCGCCCGGGGCTCCGGTGCCGCGGCCATCGGCACGATGCTCGACTCGACCGTGTCGTAGGTGAATTCGATACCGGCGTCGCGGATCCGCTCGACCACGCCGACGATGAGGTCGGCACTCAGCTCGACGGACTCGAGCACGGACACGACGTCGTCCTGGGTCAGGCCCCCCTTGGCCCGGCCCAGCCGGAGGAGTGACTCGAACTCGGCAGCGGCGAGTGCGTCCTCGGCGGCCAGGATCTCCGGTGCCGACAGGTCGCCCGCGGCCGGCCCGGCGGACCCGACCGCCGGCAGCGGGCCGGCGCCTACGGCCCCGTCCCCACCGTCGGCACCCGGGTAGAGCGGGACGACCTTCTTCGCCGTCATGTCCCCTGCCCGGATCCGTCCGTTCGTGCCCTCACCAGGAACCACGCTACCAACCGACGCGAGGCCTCTGCTGCGGCATCCGGATCGTCCAACTCCTGGAGCCAGACGGCTACCTGGGCGATCTCGGCTTTGGCCTGGTCGGAGGTCCGTGCCTCGACGGTGAGCTGGGGCAGCTCCCGTCGAACGGCGTCCCGGACGAGTTGGACCACGACCTCGTCGGGCTCCGATCGGGGCACTTCGACGGTGAGCCGGACCAGCATGTCCTGGACCCGTCCCGGCGCGGAGTCGATGGCCACACCCAGGTCGTCCGCCTCGACCAGGGCGGTGAACGCGGCGCGTTGGACAGGGTCGCCGAACAGCTCGGCGTGGAGGCGGTCCCCCACCTCCTCGGGGCGGTGGATGGCCAGGCGCAGGGCCTCGAGTCCCGGCCGGAATTCCGGCGTGGAGGTGCCGCGGCCCGCACCCCGGACCGTCCCGGCGCCGGACCCCCGACCGTCATCCCACCCGTCCCATTCCCGCTCGGGATCGTCAGGCGGTCCGTCGTAGCGGCGCGGGTCCCGGTCGTCGAGCGGTCCGGACGACCGGGCCGGAGACCGCTCTGCCCGGCCCGACGGCGTGCGCGGTCCGTCGCGGCGGATCCGCTCGAGCCGCTCGCGGAGTGCGGACGGCTCGAGCCGGCACCGTTCGGCCACCTGCATGACGTACTGGTCGCGCACCAGGTCGTCCGGGTGCTCGGCCACCGCAGCCAGCGCGTGGTCCGCCGCACGGGCCCGCCCCTCGGGCGTTGACAGGTCGGCTGCGTCCAGCGTCCGCTCGATACGGAACTGCAGGAAGGGCTTCGCCCCGACGACCGCGGAGCGTAGTGCGGCCGGATCGCTGCGGGCCAGGTCGGCCGGATCGGACCCGGGAGGCAGCGCGGCCACCGCCACGTCGACCTCCAGGGATCGCTCCCACTCGTAGAAGCGACCGGCCGCCGCCTGCCCGGCACCGTCGGCATCGAAGGCCAGGACGACCCGGGTGGCGAAGTTCTTGAGCAGCCGGACGTGCTCCTCGGCCAACGCGGTGCCACAGGTGGCCACGGCTCGCGGCACGCCCGCCTCGAAGAACCCGATCACGTCGGTGTAGCCCTCGCACACCACCACCTCGCCCGAGGCGATCACGTCCTGCTTGGCCCAGTTGAGGGCATAGAGGGTACGACGCTTCGAGTAGATCGGGGTCTCCGCCGAGTTCTTGTACTTGGCCGGGTCACCGCTCCCCGGCAGGATGCGCCCACCGAGCGCCACCGGGTTGCCGGACGGGTCACAGATCGGGAAGAGTACGCGCGCCCGAAAGGCGTCCTGCATCCGGCCCCGTTTGTTGACGAAGCCGAGACCCGCGCCGACGGCCACGTCCTCGCTCAGCTTGAGTGCCGTGCACAGGGTGTCCCAGCCCTCGGGGGCCCATCCCAGGCGGAACCTCCGCACGACCTCTCCGTCGTAGCCCCGGCTGCGGAGGTAGTCCCGGGCAGGACCACCGTCGCTGCCGGTCAGCAGGCGCTGGTGGTACCACTCGGTGGCCCGCTCCATCGCGTCCAGGAAGACCTTCCGCTTCTGGGTGTCCCGGCCACCGCTCCCGTCCTCACGGATCGTGATGCCGGCCTTGTCGGCCAGGCGGCGCACGGCGTCGACGAAGTCGAGGTGCTCCGTCTCCCGGACGAAGGTGATGGAGTCACCGCTCTTCTGGCAGCCGAAGCAGTAGTAGAAGCCCTCCTCGGCGTTCACGCTGAACGACGGGGACTTCTCGGTGTGGAACGGGCACAGGCCCACCCACCGCTGGCCCTGACGCTTCAGCGCCGCGTGCTCCCCGATCAGGGCGACGATGTCGGTCGAGGCCCGCACCCGGGCCACGTCCTCGTCCGGGATGCCCATGGTGATGACGGTACCGCGTCGGCGCAGCCGACGGTCCCGGTCGCCTGGGTCCCCGGTGCAGGCCGCCCGGCCGGTCAGCGCCGGGCGGAGGCCCTCCTCGCCGATGGCCTGGATGTCGTCGCGTTCTTGGCCGTCGCCTTCTTGGTCGTCGCCTTCTTGGTCGTCGCCTTCTTGGTCGTCGCCTTCTTGGTCGTCGCCGTGGTGGCCTTGGGGGAGGCGCCCTGCGACGCACGGGCCTCGTCCCGGCTTTCGGTGAGCCCGGCCAGGACGGCCTGGGCGGCCGCCAGCCGGGCGATCGGCACCCGGAAGGGCGAGCAGCTCACGTAGTCGAGTCCTGCAGCCGCGAACGTCTGGATCGACTCGGGGTCCCCGCCGTGCTCGCCGCACACGCCGACCTTGAGCTCCGGCCGGGTAGCGCGCCCGCGCTCGGTCCCGAGGCGGACCAATTCACCCACACCGTCGGGATCGACGACCTCGAACGGATTGCGCTTCAGGAGTCCCTCCTCCAGATAGGCCGACATCATCCGGCCCTCGACGTCGTCACGGCTGAAGCCGAAGGTCATCTGGGTGAGGTCGTTGGTACCGAAGGAGAAGAACTCGGCCTCCTCGGCGATCTCGCCGGCCCGGAGGGCCGCCCGCGGGGTCTCGATCATGGTCCCGATCAGGACCTCGAGATTGCCCGAGGTGGACGGCCCACCCCGCTTCGGGCGCGCGGCCTCCGCCTGGGCGGCCTCGATGGCCGACACCACCCAGGAGCGGGCGAGCGCGAGTTCCTCGCGCGACACCGTCAGCGGGATCATGATCTCCACGATCGGGTGCCCACCACCACGGACCCGGTCCAGGGCGGCCTCCATCAGTGCCCGAACCTGCATGGCGTACAGGCCGGGCTTGATCACCCCGAGCCGCACGCCGCGGGTGCCGAGCATCGGGTTGACCTCGTGCCACTGCTTGGCCGCCTCGAACAGCGCGACCTCCTCGGCGGTCAGCCCGACGGTCGCCTCCTTGACGGCGAGCTCCAGGGTGTCCGGGAGGAATTCGTGGAGTGGCGGGTCGAGCAGTCGGATGGTGACCGGCAGCCCGTCCATGGCCTCGAGGATCTCGAGGAAGTCGGACTTCTGGGCGACCCGGAGGGCCTCGAGGGCACGCTCCTCCTCGGCAGGGTTGTCGGCCAGGATCATGCGGCGCACGACCGGCAGTCGGTCCTCGGCGAGGAACATGTGCTCGGTCCGGCACAACCCGATCCCCTCGGCCCCGAGGTTGCGGGCGTTGACGGCGTCGGGTCCGTTGTCGGCGTTGGCACGAACCCCCAGGTGACCGGCACGGACCTCGTCAGCCCAGCTCAGGACCAGGTCGAACTCGGGAGGGGTCTCGCCCTGGATGACCTCCACCCGACCGAGCACGACGGTCCCGTTGGTGCCGTCGACCGAGATCCAGTCACCTTCGGCGACCTCGACCCCGCCGACTGTGAACGAGTGCGCCCCGATGCGCAGCGCCTCGGCACCCACCACGGCCGGCTTGCCCCAGCCCCGGGCGACGACGGCTGCGTGGCTCACCAGTCCTCCTCGGGCGGTCAGGATCCCCTGTGCGGCGAGCATGCCGTGGACGTCCTCGGGGGAGGTCTCGCTCCGGACGAGGACGACGTCCTCGCCCCGCTCGGCGGCCGCCTGGGCGTCGTCGGCTGTCAGGTAGACGCGCCCCACCGCGGCGCCCGGCGAGGCGCCGAGACCCGAGACCAGGACCGTGTGGCCGGTGGAGGCGAACTGCGGATGGAGCACCTGCTCGAGGTGCTCACCCGTGATCCGGTCGACGGCTTCGTGCTTGGTCAGCCGGATGGCCCGCTCGGACACCATGTCGACGGCCATACGCAGGGCGGCCCGCCCGGTGCGCTTGCCGACACGGGTCTGCAGCATCCAGAGCTTTCCCTGCTCGATGGTGAACTCCGTGTCGCACATGTCCCGGTAGTGGTGCTCGAGCCGGGCGAAGATGGCCAGGAGCTCCTTGTGGATCTTCGGGAAGGCGTCGGCCAACGCCGACAGGGGCTCGGTGTTACGGATGCCGGCCACGACGTCCTCGCCCTGGGCGTTGACGAGGAAGTCGCCGTACTCGCCCTTCGCCCCCGTTCCGGGGTCGCGGGTGAAGCCCACACCGGTGCCGGAGTCGTCGTCACGATTGCCGAACACCATGGCCTGGACGTTCACCGCGGTGCCGAGGTCGTGGGCGATCCGCTCCCGCACCCGGTAGGCGATCGCCCGGGGTCCGTTCCACGAGGCGAACACCGCCTCGATGGCACCCCGCAGCTGGTCGTCGGGGTCCTGGGGGAAGGGCGTGCCGGTGTACCGCTCGACGATCTGCTGGTAGGCCTCGACCAGGTATCGGAGCAGCTCGATAGGGACCCCGGCGTCCGACGAGGTGCCCGCCAGCTCCTTGGCGGCATCGAGGAGCGAGTCGAACTCCTCGCCGGGCACGCCGAGGACGATGCGCCCGTACATGGCCACGAATCGGCGGTACGAGTCGTAGGCGAAGCGCTCGTCATCGGTCTGTCGTGCCAGTCCCTCCACCGACTTGTCGTTGAGGCCCAGGTTGAGCACGGTGTCCATCATCCCCGGCATCGAGAACTTGGCACCCGAGCGGACCGACACCAGCAGCGGGTCCTCGGCGTCGCCGACGCGCTTGCCCATGGTCTTCTCCAGGCGCCCGCGCGCCCGGGCGACCTCTGCGGTCAGTCCGTCGGGCCAGCCGCCTCCCATGTACGCCCGACACGCGGTGGTGGCGATGGTGAAGCCCGGGGGCACCGGGAGGGCGAGCACCGACGTCATCTCGGCCAGGTTGGCACCCTTGCCGCCGAGAAGGTCCTTCATCTCCATCGGGGGCCTACGGTGGGAGTGGTCGAAGTCGAAGACGAACGGCATCGGGAAGGGTCTCCTAGGTGGATCCGGGGCAGGGTCGGTCCGCGCACAGGCTGTGCGCCGACCTGCAATCCTACCTCCGGGCCGCGGACCGACCGGACCCTGCGACCGGGATGGGCCGGACCCCTCCGTCGGCGGTGGCCGCACCTCGTGGCAAGGAGACGCCGGCGGAGGTGGCGGCGCGGCGCGGTCCCGGCCGGGTCAGGCGGCGTCCATGCGCCGGCGCAGCTCCGCGAGCAGTCCGTCGACGGGCACTCGCACCTGCCCGGTGGTGTCGCGGTCCCGCACCGTCACCGCGTGGTCCTCGAGTGAGTCGAAGTCGATCGTCACGCACCACGGCGTACCGACCTCGTCCTGCCGTCGGTACCGCTTGCCGATGGACTGGGTCGTGTCGTAGTCGCACACGAAGTGGGGTTGGAGCAGGGCGAGCACCGACCGGGCCAGCGGTTCGAGGGTCTCCTTCTTCGACAGCGGGAGCACGCCCACCTGGTACGGAGCCAGCCTCGGGTCGAGTCGCAGCACCGTGCGGGCCTCACCGCCGACCTCGTCCTCGGTGTAGGCGGCCAGCAGGAACGCCATCATCGTGCGGGTGGCGCCGGCCGCGGGCTCGATGACGTGGGGCACGTACCGCTCGTTGGCGGCCTGGTCGTAGTACTCGAGCTTCTCCCCCGATGCGGCGGCATGGGCCTTGAGGTCGAAGTCCGACCGGTTGGCGATGCCCTCCAGTTCGTCCCAGCCCCAGGGGAACAGGAACTCGACGTCGGCGGTACCCGAGGAGTAGTGGGAGAGCTCGCTGGCCTCGTGGTGCCGAAGGCGCAGCTGCGCCTCGGTCATGCCGAGCCCGAGATACCAGCGGTACCGCTCGTCGAGCCAGTACTCGAACCACCGCTGGGCCTCGGACGGCGGCACGAAGTACTCCATCTCCATCTGCTCGAACTCGCGGGTCCGGAACACGAAGTTCTGGGGGGTGATCTCGTTGCGGAAGGACTTGCCCACCTGCGCGATGCCGAACGGCGGCTTCAACCGGGTGGTCTGCAGCACGTTCGTGAAGTTGATGAACATGCCCTGCGCCGTTTCGGGACGGAGATAGGCGACCGCACCCTCGTCCTCGACCGGGCCGGCATGGGTCTTGAACATCAGGTTGAACGCCCGGGCCTCGGTGAACTCGGTGGACCCGCATGCCGGGCACACCCCGTCGATCTTGTCCTCGCGCCACCGCTGGTGGCACGTCATACAGTCGACCAGGGGATCGGTGAACGTGGCCAGGTGCCCGGACGCCTCCCATACCGCGGGCGGCGAGAGGATGGCCGCGTCGAGACCCACCACGTCATCCCGGCGTTGGACCATCGACTCCCACCAGGCGTTCTTGACGTTGCGCAGCAGGTTGACACCGAGCGGGCCGTAGTCGTAGGTGGAACGGAAGCCACCGTAGATCTCCGCCGATTGGAAGACGAAGCCGCGCCGCTTGCACAGACCGACCACCTTCTCCAAGAGGTCCGACCGATCGGCGGGCTCGTCGGTGGTCGTGTCGGGGCTGGCGTCCGGCTCGGGCATAAGGTCCGATCGTACCGGGTGCGCCCCCACTCCCCGGTCCTGGTCCGCGCACGTGCCCGTCAGCCCACGTGCGGGTCGACCAGGTGCCGGGTGACCGCGTTGGCCAGCAGCCTGCCCCGCACGGTGAGCACCGCCCGGTGGTCCGAACGATCCACCAGTCCGGCCAGGTCCGGGTTGTCGGGCAGCGCGTCGGTGGGTACGCCCGTGGAGGTGCGCAGGGCCAGGGCCAGGGCCTCGAACCGGCGGCCGGCCGCGTCCAGTACCTCCTCGCCGGCCACCGTCGGCGCGTCGGCCGCCACCGCGGCCACGTACCGGTCGGGAGTGCGGACGTTCCACCACCGGCGGCCACCCCGGTGCGAGTGCGCCGATGAGCCGATGCCCCGGTAGTCACCCTGGTCCCAGTAGAGGCGGTTGTGGCGGCATTCGTGCCCCGGGAGCGCCCAATTGGAGATCTCCTCCCACCGGTAGCCGGCAGCGGACAGGATCCGATCGGCCGACTCGTACCGTTCCGCCTGCACGTCGTCGTCCGGATGCCGGTCGGTGTCCCGTGCCAGCGGGGTACCCGGTTCGACGGTCAGGGCGTAGGCACTGACGTGCGGCGGCGGCGTAAGACCCAGAACGTCGAGCAGACTGCGCCTCCAGTCCTCGTCGCGCTCGCCGGCGCCGCCCAGGATCAGGTCCATGTTCCACGACGCGAGGCCGGCGCCGGCGACCAGGGCGGCGGCCTCGGTCACGTGGGTCGGACCGTGGCGCCGCCCCAGGCCCTCCAGCACGTGGCCGACCGTCGACTGCACCCCGAGCGACACCCGGGTCACCCCGGCGGTCCGGTAGGCCGCGAGCAGCCCGGGGGTCACGTCCTCGGGGTTGCACTCGACGGTCACCTCGGCGCCGGCCACCACCGGCACCGACCCGAGCACCGACGCGAGCAGGTCCGCGGGCAGGCGGGACGGCGTGCCGCCACCGATGTACACCGAGGTGGCGGGGGGCATGCCTTCACGCTCGGTGGCCCGCCGCACCTCGACGACGCACGCGGCCGCGTACGCCTCCATCAGGTGGTCGCGATCGGTGTACGTGGCGAACGCGCAGTAGTCGCACCGGTGCCGGCAGAACGGAACGTGGAGGTAGACGCCGAACGGCGCGGCCCCGTCCACGTCCCGACCGCCAGCGTCGGCTCCCATGCCCGTGGTCACGACGGTCCAGCCGCGCCGGTGGTGCCGCTGGTGGCGGCGGCCTCGCTCCACCGGGCCAGGGCGTCGAGCCGCTCCACGGCATGGTCGACGATCGGGCCCGGATAGCGGGGTGACCCGTGCTCGGGCACGTACCGGGCCACGTAGACCTCCTCGGGATCGAAGCGCCCGGCCTGCCGGTCGGGGCTGAACACCCGGTGGAACGGTGCGGCGTCCGTGCCGGTGCCGGCCACCCACTGCCACCCGTGGTTGTTGGAGGCGAGGTCCCCGTCGACGAGCTGGTCGAGGAACCACGCGGCACCCCGCCGCCAGTCGACGTGCAGATCCTTGACCAGGAAGGACGCCGTCAGCATGCGTACCCGGTTGTGCATCCACCCCTCGGCCCGGAGCTGGCGCATCCCGGCGTCCACCAGTGGGAAGCCGGTGCGACCTTCGGTCCAGGCCTCGAATCGGGCGTCGGCCTCGGGCCCGGTGTCCCACCGGAGCAGCCGGCCCGCCGGCACCAGCGGCTCCCACGCCGACCCCGGGCGGTGCCACAGGACGTCGGCGTAGAACTCCCGCCACGCCAGCTCCGAGCGGAACGCGTCGCCGGAGGCGCCGGGCGGGGTCCGGTCCAGGACCTGGCGGGGGTGGATGGAGCCGAACCGGAGGTGCGGCGAGAGCCGGGACGTGCCGGCCCGGTCGGGCCGGTCGCGGTCCTCGGCGTAACGGGCCGCCGGGCCGTCGAGGAATGCGTCGAGCAGTCGAACCGCTGCCGACTCCCCCGCAGCAGGCAGGTGGGGGGCGACCGCATCCGGGTCGGGATCGAGTTCGTCGAGGGTGACATCGGATGTGGCGCTCACCCAGACCACCCCGGCCGGCGCCTCGGCCGGCGCCGGCCAACCATGGGCCGACCAGGCCCTCCGGAACGGGGTGAACACGCGGTAGGGGCGACCCGTCGCGGTCACGACGCGGCCCGGTGCCACCGCATAGGGCGACCCCACCAGTCGGAGTGACCGGCCCGATGCTGCGAGGCCCTCCCCCACCCGGGCATCGCGCCGTCGACCGTAGGGGGCGCAGTCGCCCGAGGCGAACACGACGGTCGCCCCCGTCTCGGCCGCCACGGCGACCACGGCCGCCTCAGGCCGGCCCCGGCGCAGGGTGAGGGCGCCGCCCAACGAGTCGTCGAGCGCCGCCAGGGTGCGCACCAGGTAGGCCCGACGGTTGGGCCCGGCCGATGCCAGCAGGCCGTCGTCGGCCACGAAGAGCGGGAGCACGGGGCCCCCGAGGGCCCGGGCCTCGTCGACGGCGGCCAGGAGCGCCGGGTGGTCCGCGAGCCGGAGGTCGCGGCGGAACCAGAGGATCACGGGGGGAGGGGTGCCGGGCCGTAGCGGAGAGGGATGCGTCACCGGCGCCCGGTCCCGGTCAGGAGACCTGGCCGGCCCGGACCGACCGCAGGCGCCGGTCGAGGTGGGCCTCCACGGCATCGGTGGCCAGCGCCGCCACCTCGTCGGTGGCGGCCGAGCGCGGTTCGGCCAGCACGCCGGACAGCCCACCCCCGAGTGTCCGGCGCAGCAGCGCCAGCCCGCCGGGCGACAGCGGCCGGCCCCGGCGGCACGACCGGCACAGTACGCCGCCCTCTACGATGTCGAAGGCGATCAGTTGCCCCTCGTCGTCCTCGCCGCACGACACGCAACCGTCGAGCAGGGGAGCCGAGCCCTCGAGGGCGAGGACCTTGAGGAAGAAGGCGGGCACGACCATGGGCGAGTTGCGCCCGGCCAGTGCCGCGATCGCCCGAACCGTCATCTGGTAGAGGCGGGGATCGGCGTGGCGCTCCTGGCCGACCTGGTCGACCAGTTCGAGCATGGACAGCCCGGAAGACATGCGGTCGAGGTCCTCGCGCACCGCCCGGAAGGTGTCGATGGCCTCGACCTGGTTGACGGTGTCGAGGTCGCCCCGGCCCTGCCACCCGAGCAGTGCGACATGGCTGAGCGGCTCCAGCCGGGACCCGAACTTTGACGTCGTGCGACGCACGCCCTTGGCCACGGCCCGGACCTTGCCGTGGTGCTCGGTCATCAGGGTCACGATGCGGTCCGCCTCACCCAGCCGGATGGTACGGAGCACCACTCCCCGGTCGCGGAACTGGGTCATCGTCGGGTGCCAGGCCCTCCGGCCGGGTCGCCGTCGACGCCGTCGTCACCCGGGGCCGTCCCTCCGTCGCCGTGCAGGGCCGACAGGGGCACGGGGTCGAGGTCGGGACGGTTGAACCGCGGTCCCGGTCGTCCCGGTCGGCGGCCGCCCACCAGGTTCCCGACGCCGATCATGACCACCAGGACGGCCGGGATCACGACGAACGGGGCCGCAGCGGTGAACCCGGCGTGCCAGGCCACTACCACACCGGCGTAGACGATCAGGCCGACGATCCATCCGGTCGTGATCCACACACCCCCGGCGTCGTCGCGTATCCGTTCGGGCGTGCTAGCGCTCCTCACGTCACGCCTCCGTACCGGCGTTGCCGGCGCTGGAAATCACGCACGGCCGCGAACAGGTGGGTTCGGCGGAAATCGGGCCACAGCACGTCGTCGAAGACGAGCTCGCTGTAGGCCAATTGCCACAGCAGGAAGTTGGAGACCCGGTGTTCGCCCGACGTGCGGATCACCAGGTCCGGGTCGGGCTGGTCGGGGAAGTAGAGGTGGGAGCGGATGGCCCGCTCGGTGACCTTCTCCGGCCGGACGCCTTCGGACACCAGTGCCTGCACGGCGTCCACGATCTCGGCGCGCCCGCCGTAGTTGAACGCCATGGTCAGCGTGCAGCGTCGGTTGTCCCGGGTCAGCTCTATGGACTCGTCCATCCGCCGCAGCACCCGCTTCGGCACCCGCCAGTCGCGCCGGCCGGCGAAACGGATGCGGACACCCTTGTCGTTCAGCTCGTCCCGGCGCCGGATCAGGAGGCTCTCGTTGAATCCCATCAGGTAGCGGACCTCGTCGGGTGGACGGCGCCAGTTCTCGGTGGAGAACGCGTACATGGTGATCCACGGGATCCCGAGATCCAGCGCGCCTTCGACCGCGTCGAGCAGTGCGGCCTCGCCCGCGGCGTGGCCCTCGGTGCGGGGCAGGCCGCGCCGCGCCGCCCATCGGCCGTTGCCGTCCATCACGCACGCGACGTGTGCCGGGATCGGCCCGTCGGAGACCTCCGCCGCGGTCAGGACCTCGTCCCGGCCGCCGGCGTCCACGGCACCCCCCTGATCACTGTCCACCCTGCGAACCTATCCCGTCGGCCGCACCGACCGTGCCGGCGGCGCGGGCCGCCGGAGGTGCACCGGTGGGCGCCGATGGTTGAGCCGCCGCCCAGTGGCGACTAGACCCTCCCCATGACCCCGTGGGCCGCCCTGGCCATCTTCGCCGCAGGGCTCGGTGCCGGGACCGTCAACGTGATCGTCGGCTCTGGGTCGCTGATCACCTTCCCGACGTTGCTGGCGCTGGGCTACCCGCCGGTGCTCGCGAACGTCACCAACAACGTCGGCCTGGTGCCCGGCAGCATCAGCGCCGTGCACGCCTACCGCCGCGAGCTGGCCGGCCAGCGGGCCCGGATGATCACGCTGGGACCCGCCTCACTGGCCGGCGGTGTCACCGGCGCGGTGATCCTCCTCGCACTCCCCCACAGTGTGTTCAAGGCCGCCGTGCCGGTACTCGTCCTGGGGGCCGCGCTCCTGATGGGGGTCCAGCCCCGCGTGACCCGGTGGCTGGCCGCCCGGGGCGATCGTCACGTGCACGGTGGTGCGCCGCTCGTGATCGGCGTCTTCGTCACCGGGGTCTACGGCGGCTACTTCGGCGCCGCACAGGGTGTCATCCTCATGTCACTGCTGGCCATCTTCATCGACGACGACCTCCAGCGCCTGAACGGGACCAAGAACGCGCTGGCCCTGACCGTAAACGGGGTGGCCGGGGTGGTCTTCGTCCTGGTGGCACACGTCTCCTGGTCGGTGGCCGTGCTGATCGCCCTGGGATCCGTCATCGGCGGACAACTCGGCGGTCACTACGGCCGCCGGCTGCCTGCCGGCGTGCTCCGGGCGTGCGTCGTGGTGGTCGGCGTGTCGGTCTCGATCGTCCTCTTCGTGGCCTGGCGCTGATGGGTGCCGAACGGGCCGACGGGCACCGGACCGGGTCCGGCTCCGACGCCCCGATGACCGAGATCGTCCACGCCGGCACCACCTGGCGTTTCGACGACGCCTTCCTCTCGTCGGCCTGGACCTGCATCTGGGGCCGGGGCTGCCTCGGCATCCTGGACGAACCCGCGGCCGACCTCGGCCATGGCTGCTGCTCGGTGGGGGCGGAGCTCGACGGCATCGAAGAGGCCATGCGCGTCTCGGCCCTCGCGGACACGCTCCCGTCCGACCGGTTCCAATTCCACGCCGAGGCGGCGGGTGGCGGCATCTTCGCCGACGACGCCCGGTGGGCCACCCGGGTCGTCGACGGAGCCTGCATCTTCCTCAACCGGCCCGGGTTCGCCGGCGGGTCCGGCTGCGCGCTCCACCTGGCCGCCCGGGACGCCGATGAGCCGCCGCTCGACTGGAAGCCCTCGGTGTGCTGGCAGCTCCCGGTGAAGGTCGACTGGTCGGACGACGGCGCCGGAGGCGAGGTGGCGACGGTACGGTCCTGGCGACGGGCCGACTGGGGGCCCGAGGGCGAGACAATGGCATGGTGCTGCACGGAGGGCGAACTCGCCTACGTCGGGGACCGTCCGGTCGTCGAGTCGCTCGCCGACGAGATCGAGGCACTCGTCGGGACCCCCGTCTACGTCGAGCTGCGCCGGCGCCTGGCCCCGTGAACGGGTGCTCCCGGTCCGACCGCACCGGGACGCCCGCGGCCCCGGAGGTGTCGGGGCCGCCCGGTAGTGTCGGCGGATGCACGACGAGGTCACCGACACGTTGCGGGCCGTCGCCGCGGGCCTGCCAGGCGGAGGCGAGTCCCGACCCGGCCAGGAGCAGATGGCCACCGCCGTGGCATCGGCGGTGGCCGGGGGTCGCCATCTGGTCGTCCAGGCCGGCACCGGTACCGGCAAGTCGCTCGCGTACCTGGTCCCGGCCGCCCTGTCCGGGGAGCGGGTGGTGGTGGCGACGGCCACCAAGGCCCTCCAGGACCAGCTGGCCGACAAGGACCTGCCACTCGTGGCTGACGCCGCGGGGCGCGACCTCACCTTCGCCGTGCTGAAGGGGCGTAGCAACTACGTGTGCCGGCAACGGGTGTCGGAGATCGGCGGCGGCCAGCTCGCTCTCGGCCCGGCGTCGGCCGACCCGCCGGATGCCGACGACCTCCTCACCCCGGAACCCGGCGTCGATCACTCCGACCCGGCGACCCTCGCCGAACAGGTGCGCGGCCTGCTGCGGTGGGCCGCGGACACGACGACGGGCGACCGGGCCGAACTGCCGTTCGAGCCCCACTTCCGCGCCTGGGCCATGGTGTCGACGACAGCGCGGGAGTGCCCCGGCGCCTTCCGGTGCCCGTCCGGACGCGAATGCTGCGCAGAGGACGCCCGGGCGCGGGCCGCCGAAGCCGACGTCGTGGTGGTCAACACCCACCTGTACGGCGCGCACCTCGCCAGTGGCGGGGCCGTCCTACCCGAGCACTCGGTGGTGGTCTTCGACGAAGCCCACGAGGTCGAGGACGTGATGACCGACAGCCTGGGACTGGAGGTCGGTCCTGGACGGTTCCGGGCGCTGGCCACCGCCGCCCGTCCGGTGGTGGCCGGTGCCGGCACCGGAGCGTCGGGCGCCGTCGACGCGGTGTCGGACCTTGCCGATCTGTTCCACCGGGTACTGAGCCCCTGGGCGGGCCGGCGGGTGCCCGGCGCCGATCTGACCGACGGCGTCGACACGACCGGCGGTGGCCCTGCGACGGTCCCCGGAGCGGATCCCCGAGGACCGGATGCGGCGGCGGAGGAGCCCCCGGGACTCGAGCTCGGTCTCGCGCCGCTGCCGAAACGGACCGTACGTCCCACTCCGTCGGCGACGCACGCCCGGCCCGGCCCGGCCGGCGCCGGAGGCGACCCGGCCATCGGAACCGTGCTCGCACTGGCCACCGGCCGGGTCGGCCGGCTGGTCGACGCCCTGCGGCTGGCTGAACGCGAGGCCGGCGCCGGTGAGCCCTCCGCCGACAGGGCCCGGCGCGACCGGGTGCTGCTGGCCGCGGGCCATCTGGCCGCCGACCTGGCCCGCCTGGCCATGCTGAGCGCCGGCGAGGTCGCCTGGGTCGACGACGGATCGCGGGCGCCGTCCCTGCGGGTCTCCCCCATCGACGTGGGCCCCATCCTGGCCGAGCAGCTGTGGGGCCAGGTCACCGGCGTCCTCACGTCGGCCACCGTGCCGATCGGGTTGGTCGACCGGCTCGGCATGCCCGTCGGCGCCACCGACACCCTCGACGTGGGCAGTCCGTTCGACTACCGCCACCACGCACTGCTCTACGTGGCACGCGCCCTGCCCGACCGGAGGACGCCGGAGGCCGAGCCGGCCCTGCACGACGAGCTCGAGGTCCTCATCACCGCGGCCGGCGGACGTACGCTGGCCCTGTTCACCAGCTGGCGAGCCATGCACGCGGCCGCCGAGGTGCTCACCGAGCGGCTGTCTGTCCCGGTCCTCCGCCAGTCCGACCTGCCCAAGCCGGCGCTCGTCGAGGCGTTCCGATCCGACGAGACCACCTGCCTGTTCGCAACGCTCGGATTCTGGCAGGGCGTGGACGTCCCCGGCCGCACGCTCAGTCTCGTCACCATCGACCGCATCCCGTTCCCGCGGCCCGACGAACCGGTTCTCGAAGCGCGTCGCGACCTGGCCGGGCCCGGCGCGTTCGGGGCCGTCGACCTGCCCCGGGCCGGTACCCTGCTCGCCCAGGGAGCCGGCCGACTGATCCGCTCGGTCACCGATCGGGGCGTGGTGGCCGTGCTCGACAGCCGCCTGGCCACCGCGCGCTACCGGAGGGCGCTGCTCGAGCGGGTCCCGCCGATGAAACGGACCCTGGACCGCGACGAGGTGGTCGAGTTCCTCCAGGGCATCGCCACCGACGGGTGATCTGATCGGCCACGCTCCTACGATGGCCACATGCCCGGCCGTCCGCCGAGGCGGTGGTACACCCCTCCGAGGTGGACCGGCGCCATCACCGACTTCATCGACCGCCGGGTGGACCGGGTGGCCGGTAGCCCCGAACGGTCCATCGAGATCACCGACAGGTGGGTGGCCACGGCAAGGCGCCGCTACGGACCCGAGTCGTGGAAGACGGTCAACACCATGGAAGCGGCGGCCAAGCGGCGGGACGACGTCGGCGACCACCAGGGGTCACTGGAACTGCGGCGTCAGGTGCTGGCCGTGCGGACGCTGCACCTCGGCCCAGAACACCGCCTCACCCTGAACGCCGAGTACGCGCTTGCCGGGACACTGCTCGGCCTCGACCGGCCCGACGCGGCCCGACCCGTCGCCGAACACGCCCTCGAGTGCTTCGTGGCCGATCTCGGCCCCGACGACCCGGCCACGCTGGCGGCGCTCGAGCGGTGTGCCCGGATCCAGGTCCAGCTGGGGGAGACGCCCGAGGGGATCCTGAAGTACCGGCGCGCCATCGGCGGGTTCCGCTCTCGGGGTGACGAAGAACGGGCCCAGCTGGCGACCAGCAACCTCGGAAGGCTGCTGCTGGGACGGGGCGACCTCGGGGAGGCCCTCGGCGTGTTCCGCGAGCTGGTCGACGTCCAAGGCCGGCTGCTCGGTACCGATGCACCGGCGACGCTGGCGTCCGCGCGCGATCTCGCCCTGACCCTGGCCCGGATGGGACAGCTGCGCGAGGCGCACGTGGTGGCGCAGAACCTGGTGGCCGGCACGAGCCGGGTCCACGGACCCGACCACGGGTCGGCCGCGGACGCCCGCCGGCTCCTCGACCGCATCGAAGCGTCGCTCCGGCCCGACTGAGCATCCCGGAGGCCGGGTACCTCGGTGTAGCCTGGGAGCGCGTGCCGTCGTCGCACTGCGACCCGCGCGCCGAAGCCAGGGGGAGCCGTGGGGATCGTCCGGGGAGCCGCAACGAGCCGCCGGAACCGTCCGGCATGAGGATCCTGGCAAACGCCGAGGAGATGGCGCCGGTCTCGGGCATCGCCTCCCAGACACTGGAGGTCGCCGAGGAGCTTGCCCGCAGAGGCCACCGGGTCCAGCTCGTCCACCTGCGCGGCGGACCCTACGCCGAGCGCTACGCGGCCTGTTGCGACACGATCCGGGTCGTTCCCGCACTCGACCTCGACGTCCGTCACCTGATCCGGGACGCGCCGAAGCTCGCTCCCGCCGTGCGCGCGGGAGTGGCGACCCACCCGGACGTCATCTACGTCAACCGGTTCCGGCCGCTCCCGTGGGGCGTGGCCACCCGGGCGCTCACCCGGGCCCCGGTGGTCTGCCACCTCCACGGCGACGTCGGACTCCGTCACCCGTCGGTCAACCGTGGCCTGGGCCGGCTCACGGCCCGGTTCCTCTGCGTCTCACACTTCGTCCGCGACCGCTTCGTGGAGCTCGGTGGCGATCCCACCCGCACCGAGGTGATCCACAACGGGGTCGACCTGTCGGAGTACCCACCAGGGGGTCTGGCCGAGCGGAGCGCCGCACGCGCCGAGCTCGGCATCGACGAGGAGGTGGAGCTCGTCATGTACTTCGGCCGCGTGGGGGAGGCGAAGGGCGTCCACGTACTGGTCGACGCCCTGGCCGGCCTGGTCGGGGGCCCGCGCCCGGTCGAGCTGCTGATCGTGGGCCAGTCCGTAGACGAGTCCTACGAGCGCCGCGTCCTCGGATCGGTCCCCGGGTTGCGCATACACCGGCTGGCGGAGCGCACCGCCGTGGTGACACCGTTGCACGCCGCCGACCTCGTCGTCGTGCCCTCGGTGTGGGAGGAGCCGTTCGGCCGGACGGTGATCGAGGGCATGGCGACCGGCAGGCCGGTGATCGCGTCGGCAGTCGGAGGCATCCCCGAGATCCTCGGTGGGGAGTTCGGGCGGTTCCTCGTCCCACCGGGCGACGTGCCGGCCCTCACCGCCAGGATCCGGGAGCTCCTCGATTGGCGCGAACAGGAGGGCGACCTGGCGGCGGCGTGCAGTGGGCTCGTGTCCCGCAAGTTCTCCAAGGCGGTGATGGTCGACACCGTCGAGCGCGCCTTGGCGGACGCGGCCGGCTGAGCGGGCCGGGCACGCCGATGCGACCGTCGGCCTACGATGCAGCTGCGGGACGGCGGACTCCGGTCACAACCGGGACCCTCCCCCGACCACCCCTTCTGTCATGCCCACACTCGAGAGGACGCACCGGTTGCCAGGCGCTGGACGGTTCGACGTCATCTGCTTCTCGCTGGAACCCTGGAACGAGGTGTGGCGGCGCAACCAGCACATCGCCTCGGAGCTGCTGGGCCAGCGTCCGGACCTCCGGGTGCTCTTCATCGAGCCCCCGGTGGACCTGCCGTGGACCCTGCGGCAGGGTCACTGGCCCCGTCGGTCGCCGCTGCGCCCCGTGGGCGACACCGGTCGCCTGTGGGTCATGGCGCCGGACAAGTGGCTCCCCCGCCGGATCCGGCCCGGTGGGGACCGGGCCCGGTTCGCCTCGGCACTGGCCTCGGCCGCCGCCCTGGGCTTCGATCGGCCGGTGCTCTGGGTGAACGACAACACCTATGCCCCACTGCTGGAGGCGACCGCGTACCCGGTCGTCTACGACGTGACCGACGACTGGACCCTGGCGGGCGGCACGGCCGCCGCCACCGAGCGCGAACGGCGCAACGACGCCGTCATGCTCCGCGTCGCCAGCGAAGTGATCGTGTGCTCGCCGGCACTGTCCGACAGCCGGGGACGCGACCGGGCGGTGCACCTGATCCCGAACGGGGTCGATGTCGACTTCCAACGGGAGCCCCGGGCACGCCCCGACGATCTGCCCGGGGGACCGATCGTCCTCTACCAGGGGACGCTGGCCGCCGGCCGGATCAACCTCGACCTCTGCCGGTCGCTGTGTGCGGAGCTCGGCGGGCGCGCCACGCTGGTGCTCGTGGGCCCGAACAGCCTGGGCCGTGAAGCCACCCGGTCACTGGTCGACCGCGGTGCGGTGGTCCTCGGCGGTCGACCGTATGCGAGCATTCCGGGCTACCTGCAGCATGCCGATGTGCTCGTGGTGCCCCACCGGATCGACCCGTTCACCGAGAGCCTCGACCCGATCAAGGCCCGGGAATTCCAGGCGGTGGCCCGGCCGGTCGTCTCCACCCCGGTGGCGGGGTTCCGGGAGCTCGGTCCACCGGTGGTCATCGCCGACCCCGCGGACTTCGTGGCCGCCGTCCTCACCGTGCTGCGCCACCCGCCCATGCCACCCGGCCCCGGGCCGCTGGTCGGCCGACCGGCCACGTGGGCGGCGCGGGCCGCGGACTTCCTCGCAGTCCTCGATGCCGCCGCCGGAGGCGCTCGAGCGCCCGGATGATCCCGGTTCGCCGATGGCGGTGAGCACACCGCCGGCGGCCGACCCCGACGGCCGGTCAGAAGCCGAGGCGGTCCAGCGAGTCCTCGCGCTGCTGCCAGCGCTTCTCCACCCGGACGAAGAGCTCCAGGTAGGCGCCGGGGTCCATCTGAGCCCGTACCGCGGTGCCCACCTCCTTGAGGGTGGCGCCCCCCCTGCCGATCACGATGCCCTTCTGCGAATCGCGCTCGACCAGGATCTCACAACGGACACGCGGCCACTCCCACTCGGTCACCCGGCAGGCGATCGAGTGCGGGAGTTCGTCGGCCACCCGGTGGAGCAGCTCCTCGCGCACCAGGTCGGCCACCCAGAACGCCTCGGCCACGTCGGTGACCATCCCGTCGGGGTAGTACTGGGGGCCCAGGGGCAGGCAGGCCACGAGGGCGTCGACGAGTTCGGGCACGCCCTCGCCGGTGGTCGCCGACAACGGGTAGTACTCGACCGGCACCGGAACACCGCCGGCGTCGGCATCCAGGTCCCCGACCACGGCCGACACGCCGGTCAGGTGCCCCAGTACGCCGTCCCCCCCGACCCGGTCGATCTTGTTGACCACCACGATCAGTACCGGGTGCCCCGCCGCACCGGGATCCCCGCCTCCCAGCTCCGCCGAGAGCGCGGCGGACCGGGCCATCGCCCGGACCCGCTGCACCGACTGGGCCAGCACCATCCGGTCGCCAGGCCCGACGGCACCGGTGGCCTCCACCATGGCCACCACGGCGTCGACGTCGTCGAGGGACGAGGTCGCCGACTCGTTCATCCGCTCCCCCAACGCCGTCTTCGGCTTGTGGAGTCCCGGCGTGTCCACGAAGACCAGCTGCGCATCGGGGCGGTTCAGGACGCCGCGCACCTGGGACCTGGTGGTGTTCGGTCGGGGCGAGACGATCGACACCTTGGTCCCGACCATGGCATTCACCAGGGTGGACTTACCTACGTTGGGCCGACCGACGACGGCCACGAACCCGGAGCGGAACGGGTTCATGCGTCCTCGCCGACGGCGGCCCCGGCCATCGGGACGATGGTCACCCGCTCGATGCGCCGGCCGTTCACGCGGTCGACCTCGAGGCGGAGCCCGTCCGAGGTCACCGACTCACCGGCCACCGGGACGTGACCGAGCAGATCGAACACCAGTCCGCCGACGGTGTCCCACGCGCCGCTGGGCAGATGGGCGTCGAGCAGGTCGTTCACCTCGTCGACGGGTAGGCGGGCACTCACCCGCAGGCCCCCGCCGGCCAGTTGTTCGACCGGGGTCTCCTCGACATCGAACTCGTCCACGATCTCCCCCACCAGCTCCTCGATGAGGTCCTCCAGGGTCACCAGGCCGGCCGTCCCGCCGTACTCGTTGACGACGACCGCGAGGTGGAACTTGTCGGATTGCATCTCGCGCATCAGGGCCGAGACCCGCTTCGTCTCGGGAACGAAGTGCGCATCGCGCAGGTGCGAGCCCACCGGCTCGCCACCCCGCCCGGCACGGACCCCCTGGATGAGGTCCTTGGTGTACGCGATGCCGACCACGTCGTCGATCTGCTGCTCGACGGCGGGCATCCGACTGCGCCCGGCCTCGAGCGCCACGTCCAGCGCCGCCTCGACCGACTCGTCAGCACCGATGGTCACCATGTCGGTCCGGGGGACCATCACCTCCCGGACCACCGTGTCCCCGAACTCGATGATGGAGTGGATCAGGGCCCGCTCCTCGGTCTCGATCACGTCCCCCTCGACGGCGACGTCGGCCATGGCCAGGAGCTCGGACTCGGTCACCAGTGCGCCCATGTACCCGCCCTTCTGCCCGATCAGGAGATTGGCCATGCCGATCAGCCCGCCCGACACCATCCGAACCGGCCAGAACCGGACGACGGCGGACACGATCGGGGCGCTGACGAGCGCCGCCCGCTCCGGATGGCGTACGGCCCAGTTCTTGGGGACGGCCTCGGCGAACACGAAGATCACCACGATCTCGAACACGGTGGCGGCGGCCACCCCCCATGCGCCGAACCACCGCACGGCCAGGATCCCGACCAGGGTGGCGACCACCAGCTGGCAGATGAGCACGAGCAGGAGCACCGGATTGAGGAATCCCTGGGGATCCTCGGTCAGCCGGACGAGCACCTTGGAGCCCCGCTTCCCCTCGTCGGCCAGGCTCTTGGCCTTGGCCCGGCCCATCCGCACCAGTGCCGTCTCGGCCAGCGCCAGCAGCGCCGACACGGCCAGGAGGACCACGATCACGACGGAGAGGACCACGTCCTCGGGGGTGAAGGTGGCGGCGGCCATCAGGGCACCGTGTCGAGCGGAGGGGGCGACCGGTAGAAGCGATCCAGGAGCTGCTGCTCGCGCCGTTCCATCCGCTCGGCCTCCTCGTCGACGACGTGGTCCATCCCGAGCAGGTGCAGGATGCCGTGCACCACCAGCAGCGCGATCTCGTCGTCGAACGTCACCCCGTGCTCGACGGCGTTGGTGGCGGCCACGGCGGGACAGATCACCACGTCGCCGAGCAGCAGGTGGCGGCCGGTCGGCGCCTCGATCGACGCCGGCCCGGTCCCGCCCTCGTCCGGGGAGCGACCGCTCCGGTCGATCTCGTCCTCGATGGGGAACGACAGGACGTCGGTCGGGCCCGACTTGTCGAGGAACCGCTCGTTGAGCGCGGCGATCGCCACCTCGTCGACGAAGAGCAGCGACACCTCGGTGTCCTCGGAGATCCCTTCGGCCTCGAGCGCCGCCCGGGCCAGGGACGCCCAACGTTCGACCGCCACCGGGTGGTCGGACTGCTCATCGGCGGCGTAGATGTCGAGGCTCACGCGACATCGGACCCATCGGTCGCGCCGTTCGTCGAAGGAGCTCCGTGTGGGGCGGCCGGCCTGGCGCGGTCGTAGGCGGTGACGATGTCGGCAACGATCTTGTGCCGGACCACGTCCTGGGCCTTCAGGTGGACGAAGGCGAGATCGGGCACGGCACCCAGGACCTGCTCGAGTCCCACCAGTCCGGAACGGCCACCGGGGAGGTCCACCTGGGTCATGTCGCCGGTGACGACTGCCTTCGAACCGAAGCCGATTCGGGTCAGGAACATCTTCATCTGCTCGGGGCTGGTGTTCTGGGCCTCGTCCAGGATGATGAAGGAGTCGTTGAGGGTCCGGCCGCGCATGAACGCCAGGGGAGCCACCTCGATCGATCCCTTGTCGATGAGCCGCTGGGCACCTTCGGCCTCGAGGAGCTCGTGCAGCGCGTCGTAGAGGGGTCGGAGATATGGATCGACCTTGGCCAGCATGTCTCCGGGCAGGAAGCCCAGGCGCTCGCCGGCCTCCACGGCGGGGCGGGTCAGGATGATCCGGCTGACCTGGCGGGCCTGCAGTGCCTGGACGGCCAGGGCGACCGCCAGATATGACTTGCCGGTCCCTGCCGGACCGATGCCGAAGGTGACGATGTTGCGGCCGATGGCATCCGCGTACGCCTTCTGCCCGCCGGTCTTCGGGCGCACGGCCCGACCCCGTGACGACCGCACCAGCTCGCTGGTCAGTACCTCGGAGGGACGGACGTCGTCGTGGAGCATGTCGATGGTGCGGGTGAGCTGCACCGCGTCGAGACCCTGGCCGGACTCGAGCAGGATGATCAGCTCGTGGAACAGCGAGGCCACCCGCTCGGCCGAGGCGGGCCCGTCGGCGCCGCTCCCCTCGATGGAGACCTCGTTGCCCCGTACGGCGATCCGCACGTCGGGGAACGCGCCCTCGATCTGGCGCAGCAGCGCATCGCGCTGGCCGAGGAGTCCGGCCATCAGGTGGTTGCCGGGAACGAGGATCTTTACCGGGGTGCCTGCCACGTGCGCTCTGCCTGCGACCCTACCAGCGGCCCGGTACCCCCCGGACAGTTCGCCGCGCCCCGTCCGCAACCCGTCGACCGGTGGGGCTACGGACCAGGCGGCAGGAGCCCCGGTGCGGCGCGGTGGAGGTCGCTCAGCCGGGAGGCCAGTCGAACGACCGCCCACCCATCAGGTGGAGGTGGAGGTGGGGCACCGTGTTCGAGGCGTCGGGGCCGACGTTGAACGTGAGCCGGTAGCCGCGGTCCTCGCCCGCGATCCCCTCGGCTTCCGCGACGGCACGGGCCGCGATCAGGAGCGCTGCGACGTCGTCGGCGTCACCGGGGCCCACCGTCCCGGCGTGGACGATGTGGTTCCGCGGCACCACCAGCACATGCACCGGAGCCTGGGGGGCGATGTCCCGGAAGGCCACCGTGCGGTCGTCGCGACGAACCACGTCTGCGGGGATGTCCCCGGCCACGATGCCGCAGAACAGGCAGTCCGAGTCGGTCGTCACCGTTCGGCGCTCAACCCTCGGCCGCCAACGGCTGGCGCGACGACCCGTTGCCGTTGGATCCGTCCCCGCGCACGACGCGGGCCGGTCCCTTCACCTCGGGGTAGAGGTGCTCGAGGCTGCCCGGCACGATGCGGCTCGATTCGATGTAGGCGTCGACGTCGGTCTCCTGGAGCCGGATGACCCGACCGAACTTGTATGCGGCCAGCCCACCTTCGTCGATGAACCGGTACAGGCTGCGCAGGGTGACCCCCAGGCGCTCCGCCGCCTCCTTCGTACTCAGCCAGGTGATCTGGCCACGGGCGGCGTCTGCCATCAGACCGCGACGAGCAGCCCGAGCTCGTCCAGTCGGGCACCCATGCTGTCCGGGGTGACCCCGAACAGGCAGGCGATGGCCCGCACGT
>JAKAZC010000203.1 GCA_021826655.1 Actinomycetes bacterium
GACCGGCTTGGTGCGCAGCACCGTCTCGCCGTCGAGTTCGATCATGAGCCGGAGCACCCCGTGGGTGGAGGGGTGCTGCGGGCCCATGTTGACGATCATGGTCTCGTCGTCGGTCTGCTCGATGTCGATGTCGTCGGCGTTGACCACCACGCCCTCGGGCAGGCGCAGGACGGCCCCGGCCTCGCGGCGCAGTTCGTCGGGTGTCGTCTGGGTGCGCGGGAAGAGCTCCTGTGCGCCCTCGGACGTCTCGACCACCAGGCCGTCCGGGGTCCCCGTGGCGGAGGGCTGGTCGTACCGCCCACCGGACACCGGGTCCGGGAGGTCGGTGTCGGGGTGCGGCACGCCGTCGGCGGTCGGGGCGACGTCGGTCATCGTGGCCCCGGCGCGCCCTTGAATTGCACCGGCACGCGGCCCACCCCGTAGTCCTTGCGCAGCGGGTGGCCCTCCCAGTCCTCGGGCAGGAGGATCCGGGTCATGTCCGGATGACCGGTGAAGACGATGCCGAACAGATCGTAGGCCTCGCGCTCCATGGCCTCGGTCCCCGGGTACAGGTCGAAGAGCGTCGGCACCTCGGCGTCGTCGGCCGGGACCTGGACGCGCACGCGGACGCGGCGGACCTGGCTGAGGGAGAGGAGGTTGACCACGACCTCGAAACGCTCCGGCGTCACCCCGGCGGGCAGGGTGCGGCCCGGGTGGGAGAGGTAGTCCACGGCGCACAGGTCGGCGCACAGTTCGAAGCCCTCGGCGCGCATGGCGGCCACGACGTCCACGTACTGCTCGCGGGTCGGGAAGCGCACCTCGGGCGCCGCACCGAGGCGCCGACGGGCGGACGAGCCGCCCGACTGGGCGTGCGCGGACGCGTCGGTTGCGGTGTCCCCGCCGGAGGTGGTCGTCACAGTGGCTCACCCACGCTGCGGGCGATGATCGGATTGCGCCTGGGCGTGCCCAGGTGGACGGCGTCCGGCCGGTCCGGGGTCCAGCCGGTGGCCGGGTCCCCGTCCGGCTCGAGGGCGTCGTCGGTGTCGCCCCCCTGGTCGGAGGCGAGGCCCGCGGTGTCGGGCCGGCCGCCGAGGTCGAGCGCGCGCCGGCGGGTGATGTCGTCCGTCCGCACCTTCTCGTGCAGCGTCAGGATGGCGTGCATCAACGTCTCGGGCGTCGGGGGGCAACCCGGCGCGTAGACGTCGACCGGGACGATCTGGTCCACGCCCTGGACGATGGCGTAGTTGTTGAACATCCCGCCGGAACTGGCACAGACGCCCATCGACAGGACCCACTTGGGCTCCATCATCTGGTCGTAGACCTGGCGGAGCACCGGGGCCATCTTCTGGGAGACCCGTCCGGCCACGATCATCAGGTCCGCCTGGCGGGGGGACGCCCGGAAGACCTCCATGCCGAAGCGGGCCAGGTCGAAGTCGGCGGCACCGACCGACATCATCTCGATGGCGCAGCAGGCCAGTCCGAACGTCGCCGGCCACATCGAGTAGGTCCTCGCCCACTTGACCAGATCCTCGAGCCTGCCGGTCAGGAAGTTGTGCTGGAGGTCCTCGAGTCCCATCGGTCCCCTCCCCGATCAGGCGGCGCGGCCGGGGCCGGCCGGAGCGGTGGTGGGCGCCGTGGACCCGGAGCGCCCCGGGGCGGGGGTCCCGATCCGGGCGACGGTCGAGTCCGAGGTGCGCGAGGGCATGCCGCCGGCCAGACGCTTCGACGGGCCCCAGCTGAGGGCGCCGTTGCCGACCAGGTACAGGAGGGAGACGAAGACGACGGCGGCGAACACGACCACCTCGATCAACCCGAACGAACGCAGCTGCCGGAAGATGACTGCCCACGGATAGAGGAACACCACCTCGATGTCGAAGATGATGAAGATCATCGCCACCAGGTAGAAGCGGACCGGAAACCGGGTCGGCGGGTCGATGCCGGGCACGATCCCGCACTCGTAGGGCGCGATCTTGGCCGCCGTGGGGCGCTTCTTCGGTGCCAGGAGGGCAGACGCGAGGAACGACACCGACGCGAACAGGAACCCCAGGATGATCAGGATGAGGATCGGAAGGTAGTCGGCCACGGCACGTGATTTTTACCACGCGCCCTTCCGACAAAGCACATCCGGCCACCGCGCACGGATCCGGTCCCACCCGCCCCGCGACCGGGTCCCGGTGTGCCGACGGCCGCCCGTGCCCCCTAGCATTGGCGTGTGAGCGCAGCGTCCCCAGGAACACCCGTCCCCCCGGTCCCCGGTGACCCGCCCGCCGGACCCGGGGCCGGGCACGTCCACGACGTCCTGGTCGTGGGGGGCGGCCCGTCGGGCTCGTCCTGCGCCTACTGGCTGGCCGAGGCTGGCTGGGACGTCGCCCTGGTGGAGAAGAAGGAGTTCCCCCGGGCCAAGACGTGCGGCGACGGACTGACGCCCCGGTCGGTCCGCCAGCTCGCCGACATGGGCGTCGAGGGTTCGCTGACCGGCGCCCATCGCTACGGCGGACTGCGCGCCCACGCCTTCGGTCAGGTGCTCGACCTGCCCTGGCCCGAACACCCCTCGTTCCCCCCCTACGGCTACGTCATCACCCGCCACGACCTCGACGCCCTGGTCAACGAACGGGCGTCCAAGGCCGGTGCCACCGTGTGGCAGGGAACCGAGGCGTTGGAGCCGATCGTGGACGACTCGGTGGCGCCGGCCGGCGGCACCGGACTGCCGTCGTGCGTCGGCGCCGTGGTTCGGGAGAAGGCCGGCGGGCGGGTCCGCGAGATCCGTGCCCGCTACGTGGTCGTGGCCGACGGTGCCAATTCGCGGTTCGGGCGTGCGCTCGGGACCGGCCGGGACCGCAGTCAGCCCATGGGCATGGCCCTACGGGGGTACTACGCCTCGCCCGGGCACGATCAACCGTTCATCGAGTCCCACCTCGACATCCGCGACGGTGAGGGCAGCGTGGTGCCCGGCTACGGATGGATCTTCCCCCTCGGCGACGGCCGGGTGAACGTCGGCGTCGGCCTCCTGTCGACCGATCGGCGGTGGAAGGGGGTGAACACGGGCACCCTGATGCAGCACTTCGTTGCCTGGGCCCCGAAGGAGTGGGAGCTCTCGCCCGCCACAGCCCTGGGTCCGGCGACCGGCGGCAAGCTCCCGATGGGACTCGCGGTCGGCCCGCGGGTCGGCGCCACCACCCTCGTCGTGGGTGACGCGGCCGGCGTCATCAACCCGTTCAACGGCGAGGGCATCGCCTACGGCTACGAGACCGGTCGGCTGGCCGCGGCGTCGCTCGGCGAGGCCCTCTCCGGCGACGGTGTCGCCGCCCTCCTCCGCTACGAGGACCGGCTCGAGGAGGCCTACGGCCTGTACTTCCGGGTGGCCCGTGCCTTCATCCGGGTGATCGCCCGTCCCGAGCTCATGCGACTGTGCGTCGGGACCGGCATGCGGTCCGGGACGCTGATGTCCTGGATCCTGCGGATCATGTCCAACCTGGTCCGCCCCGACGAGATCGGCCCGGCCGAGGCCGCGTACCGGGCGCTCGCACTGATCGCCCGCATGGCCCCCGAAGGCGCCTGACCCCTCGGGCCCGTCCGCCGGCCACCGACGACCGGTGCGTGGCGGTCGGCCGCCGGCCGGGGAGGACGGCGGGTGGCGGCGGGGTCGGTCCGGCGCACCCCGTGCCGGACCGCTACTTGGTGGCGGCCGCCGCCACCCGGCCGACCACGGCGTCGTAGGCCGGGGTGAACACCCCACCGGGGATCGCCGGTCCGTTGGTCGAGGGCTGGAGTTCGGTCACCACACGCCCGCCGAGCATGTACGCGTCTCCGACCACCTCGGTGCCCGTGCCCGGGAGTGTGTAGGTGCTGACGACACCGTAGGTCTGCACCCCGGCCGGTCCCGTGAGCGTGACCGGCTGCACCTGCACCGTGGCGCCGGGGACGGCGCCGGCGGCCAGGGCACTCACGAACTGCTGGAAGCAGACGTCGAACTTCGGGTTGGTGAAGACGGCGTCGAGGGCCTGGACCTGGCCGGGTGAGGCCATCGTCATCGTCTTCGACCCCATCTCCATGGCCGTCCCGGCCGCGCTCTGGAACGTCGGGGACTGCACCAGGCTGGTCTGGTTCGGCAGCGAACCGGAGCCGAACAGGCCGGACACCAGCGAGTAGCTGGTGCTCAGGCACGTCGCCATGGTGTTGGTGGCGTCCGACTGGGCGACGGCCGGGGCCACCGGCGGGCGCACCACGGCCTGTGCCGGCGGTGTCTGGGTCCAGCCGGCCGGAAGGTCGGACAGCCGGAGGTTGACGGAGCCGGCCAGGGCCGTGTCGGCCGCAGGGGATGCGGCTGGGGTGACCGCGGCCGGGGTCGGAGGGGTGGACGGGTTGTTCCGCTTGGAGACCACATACGCGGCCCCCCCCGCCAGGACCACGACGATGGCCGCGACCAGGCCGAGCACGAGGGTGCGGTTCGGGCGGTTGGCCGCGCCGGCCAGCACGACATCCGAGGCGCCGCCGTCGCCGGTGGTGCCTCCAGGTGGGACGACCCCCCCGGGGCCACCCGCTGGCGCCGGGTACGGGACCGGGCCGGTGGCCGCCGCTCCGGCCGGCGTCGACCGTCCCGGCGGGGGCGGTTGTACTGCCAACGGCACCGGGTCGAGTGGCGCGGCGGGAGGGCGCTCCATGGTCGACGGCGCCGCCTGGGCAGGGGCCGTCGACACCGGCACACCCGTGCCGGGGCCGGGGGGGGGCGCGGTCGCAGCGGCGACCCCGGTGGCCGTGACCACTGCGCCCGCCGCACCCTTGGGCTTGCGCGGGGCGAGCTTGTACCACGGCGTCTTGGTGTCGACCGGGGCGGCCGGCGGCACGCCGGGAGCGGGCACGACGTGTGCCGGCGGCGTCGAGGCGACCGGGGACGGCGCGGGGGCGGTGACCGGGGCGGGAGCGGCGGGGGACGCGTCGGCGGCGGCGGCTCCTGCGGTGGTCGCGGTGGCGGCCTTCGGCGTGCGCGGGGCGAGCTTGTACCACGGCGTCTTGGCGTCGTCGGCCGGCGCCGGAGCCGGTGACGTGACAGGTGCAGGCGTCACGGCGGCCGGCGCCGCGACACCGTCGAACTGGCCGACGGTCCCGGCCGTGACGGCGCCGGGCGCTCCGTCGGCGGGCGCCTTCGGCTTGCGCGGGGCGAGTTTGTACCACGGTGTCTTGGTCGGCGCGGGTGATGCGAAGTTGGGTGCGGCGAGTGGCGGGTCGTCCCATACGTTGGCCTGCTCCAGGGTCCCGTCGGCCGCGAAGGCCGGTGCCGGCGGTGGGGCGAGCATCGCCCCGCCGTCCGGAGACTGCGACGCCGGCGGATGCGACACGGCCTGGGGTGCGGGTGCGAAGGTGGGGGCCGCAGGCGCCGCGGGGGGTGGTGGCGCGGGGGACGGAGGTGGCGCGGGACTCGGAGGGGATGGTGGCG
>JAKAZC010000204.1 GCA_021826655.1 Actinomycetes bacterium
GACGGATCGGAACGAACGATGGCTGAGCGCGGCCCGTGCCGAACCCGAATGTATAGGGAAGGTCGGCGTCGATCTGGGCGTCGTCGGACTGGTCGAGGCCGACCGGGGGTACCACCTCCTGGTCGACCGGGCTGCGTTTCGGCCGGGGGACCCTCACGAGACGGTCCCGCTCAACGGCACGTTCCGGACATGCCGGCCAAACTACCGGTACCGCCGCCTGTCCTGGCTCGGGATCGACGACCGGCTCGTCGGGACGCGCGGTAAACTGTCAGGACACCTGACTAGAGTTTGACGACCGTCCGCAGGAAGCGGACCGGACTCCGGGAGGCCCGACGCCATGGCGAGTGACAGTCCGCGGCTCATCGACGGCGTGCGTGGTATCCGCTACGGGGAGGTCATCGCCGCGTTCGACCGGGGCGGATGGTTCGAGGCCGAGGTGTTCGGCACCCAGTTCCTGAACGAATGCCCCCCGGACCTGTGGGACCGACTCGATGCCGTGTCCATCGCGGAGGAGATCGGGGCGGTGTTCGTCAAACTGAACGGCCCCCGGTACTGGGTGCTCGACGGCATGGGAGCCAAGGTGGACGCCAGGGAGCCCGTCCTGCGCGAGTTCAACGGCCTGCTGACGCGGCGATTGGCCGTGATCGATCTCGGTCGTTCGCCGGGTACGTCGCCGTACGCCGAAGTGCACGTCGCCCGCGGTGCGGTGTTCTTCTTCGATGCCGGGAGGCCCGTCTACGAGCTGGTGGACCCGTCGGGCAGGGCCTACGTGATGCAGGCCTACTGCGTCGGCGTCGATCCGACGACTGACGAGACCAGCCTTCACACCCTGGGTGAGCGACTGTCACCGCCGGTGGGCTGGACGTACCGTGTCCGGGTCCTCGATCAGGAGCTGGTGGTCGATACGACCTCGACGGTCGCCACCGTGGTCCAGGACGAGTTCGAGCACTCCTACACCCTGCCCGTCTGATCCGGGTTCCCTCCGGGGGGTTCGCCGGTGTCAGGTCCCCGGGGCGAACGCGTAGCGACTGCCCGGCCAGTAGGTGTGACGGGCGAAGCGGACGGGACGGCCGACGCCTGGCAACGACACGTCGAGGGTGCCGGTGGCCGGGGGCCGGGACGGGTCCGCCGGGAGCACGGCGCTGCCACCACGGGCGCTGGCGGTCAGCCCGCCGAGCCGTGCCACCGATCCGTCGGGGAGGTTCGAGATGGCGACGCCACCCTGGCAGACACTCGAGTAGCTGGCGAAGGCGACGGTATAGGCCGTCTGGCGGGCCTGGACCTCGAGGTAGGGCTGGAACGGGGGGACGATCCCCATGTGCAGTCCACTGTCCGCAGAGAAGAGGACGCCGTCGACCCAGACGCGGAGGGTGTGGTCCCCGTCGGTCTCGACGGACACCTGCAGGGGCCCGGGCGCCCAGGGGACGTCCCGGAGGATGTGTTCCGTGGCGTGGCTGAGATGCCCGAGCGAGTAGCCGACGACCAGGCTCCGGCGCCCGCCGGGGTAGACGTTCTCGGCTACGAACACGTAGTTGATGTCCCCGGTGGTCACGGTGTCGCTGGTCTGGACCGCCATCACCAGTTCTCCCACGGCGCCGGGATCCGCGCTGGCCACAGGCGGCGGCGACGTCGCGGCGAACTGGGATACGCACGACGCCGGCGTGGTCCCGGTGGTCGTCAGGAACCACCCGCGGAAGTCGGTCGTCGGACGTCGGACGCCGACATGGAGCAGACCGTCGCTCGCAGCGGCGTACCCGTCTGCTGGACCCGCGCTGCCGTTCGCCTCCCATCCGACGTAGGGGGGGAGGGCCAGCGACGTACTCCCCTGGATGGGCCGGCTGGGGCCGCTGGGTCGTGTGAACGTGACATCGTGGTAGCCGTAGGGCGAGGACGAGGTCGTCGACAGCAACGTTGCCCCGCCGGTGCCGGCCACCGAGTCGACCCGGTCGATGGCGCCCTGGGCGGCTGTGGTCGCCCATAGGAAGAGGGCGACGGCCAGGACGACGGCCAGCACGGGGTAGGCGGCGACGGCCCGGTAACCCCACGACGCCCGGCCGTGCCAGTCCCATTGGACGGCGCGCCGGGGGGCAGGCTCGAGCTCGTCATCGCCGGGGTCCCAGGTCTCGACCACGTCGATCGGGGTCGGTCCCGGGCGCAGGCGTCCCGTGGGAAGTGGTGCACCGGGCGGCCGGGGGTCACCGGGCGGGACCGGACGGTCAGAAGGAGCCATAGAACGACTCCTCGCCCGCGGCCAGCACTCGGTAGGAGGCCATCCCGCTGATGAGTGCATAGACGCCGGTCCCGGCCAGTAGGCCCCACGAGCCCCGGGCCAGGCCCCCACCCGCCACCAGGACGGCGGTGACGGCACCACTGGTCACCGCTCCGGTGATCGCCCCGACGACGGCGGCGCGCGGTCTGCCGAGGAAGAAGAGGTACTGACTGCACAGCATGCCGACGGGAATCAGGGCGAACCCGAACGACGCCACTTCGAGCGCGGCGAGACCTCCGGGCGACCGGACCGACGCGGTGAGCGATGCCGGGAGCAGGGACACGAGGAGCCGTGGGGTGATCCAGGCCACGACCACCGACAGGAAGCACACGGTACCGACGCTCCGGATCCACTGCCGTCGCAGTGCTGTCCGGGCCTCGCTCCAGCAGTCCAACGACTGGTGCTCGAGCATGGGGATGAGTCGACGACCGAACCGCTCGATCGAGGCGTGGACGAGTCCGAGCAGTACGACGAGTTCGAGCAGGGCCAGATCGACCGATCCTTCGAAGGTGGACGGGTAGACGTACTGATCGACCCCCAGCGAGTGGCCGTAGGCGAATCCGGCGACCACGGGGCCCACCAGGATCATCACGAAGTAGGCCGATCCGTAGAGGCCGTAGGGTGCGGCGTGCCACAGCACGACCCGGAGCGTGGGCGGCTTGACCGTGACCAGGGTGTCGCCCTCGCCCGTGTCCGTCTGCGTCCGCATGGCGACGTAGCTGGCAGCCACGACGACCATGGCCCCGGAAGCGACGGCCAGGCCCAGCAGCTGGGCGTGGCGGATGCCGTTGCCCTCCCCACCCGACAGGTGGGCGCCGGCGAGTGTGACGAAGAGCGCCAGTCCGGTGGCCACGGCGAGCGTCGAGAAGCGCCGGAGCATGTAGAGCGGGGCGGCGCTCAGCAGGAACACGAAGATCGCCACCGCGAATTCGGCGAAGATCTGGCCGAGTCGCAGGCCGTAGGTCGGGACGACGTAGAGCGCGTAGACGGCACCGATGGCGAGGACGGCCGTGGACACCCCGTAGACCAGGAAGCGGATCACCACCCATCGCACCAGCGCGTAGTTCCCCTGCAGGAAATAGAAGGTGCCCTTCCGGGCGAGCATCTGCGAGCACCCTCCGGCGAGGACGGCGGCGAGGACGAACGCCAGAGACACCATGGCAGCCACCTGGGGAGTGGCATCGAGCGACGACCACAGGGCGACCCGCCCGACGAACAGGACCACCATGGACATGATCCAGGGGACCGCGTACCACGACCCCGCCAGGTAGTCGTTGGCAAACCGGCGCCACGTGCCCTGGGGCGGGGAAGGAATCGCGGTTCGGGGGACGTAGTAGAGGTAGGTCAGGTCGAACACGGCCAGGGCCAGTGCGAAGACGTCGTCGAATCCGAGGGCCCGGGCCCCGGTGGTCGTGTAGCCCATGGACTCGAGCGCCACGGCGACGTCGCGGAGATTGCGCGGCTCGGGGTTCCGGTCGAGGACCCGGCGGGCCTCGACGTGCAGGTCGTCGTAGACCGACGACTCCATCCGCAGCTCGTCCAACGTCCGGGGGACCCGCCCCACCGTCCCCGCTGCCGGTGCGTCAGTTCCGGGAAACACGGGCCCGCACCTCGTCGTAGAGCCAGCGGTAACCCTGGAGGAAGACCTCCAGGGTGTAGGACTCCAGCATGGCTGCACGTCCGAGTCGGCCCAGACGGGCCAGGTCGTCACGTTCCCGGGCCAGGTCGCAGATGGCGTCGGCCAGATCGGCCGGGCGCCCGGGGGCGACGAGTCGGCCATAGGGCGGTTGGATGACCTCGGGGACGCCACCCACCTCGGTGGCGACCATCGGCCTACCGGCCATCAACGCTTCGACGGCGGCGAACGGGAATCCTTCGGAGATGCTGGACAGCACGGCGATGTCGCCGGCGTTCAGTGCAGCACCCACGTCGGCCGTCGGCCCGTGGAATGTGCATGACGACCCGAGTCCCAACTGGTCGGCCAACGCATAGCAACTCCGGGCGTATGCGGCGTCACTCTCTGGTCCGTGGATCTCCAGGCGCACCCCGGGGATGTGGGGCCGGACGAGGGAGAACGCCCGCAGCAGCGTGTGGATGTCCTTCAACCGTTCGAGGCGGGCCACCGTCACCAGGGTGAGCGGTCCACCGCCACTGCCTGCCGGACGCACCAGGGGGAACCGTTCGGGGTCCACGCCGTTCGGCATCGGGTGGATCTTGGATTCGTCGACGCCGAGGCGCTTCTCCCAGGTCGCGTTGAACCGGGCCACAGGGGCCACCAGGTCCGCACGGGAGTAGGCCATGGCGACCACGGCCGCATAGAAATTGGAGAGGAATACGCGGTAGGGGCTGTTGGTGTTGTTCCGCCCGAGCGCCAGAAGCCGCTCGCGGTAGTAGACGCCGTGTTCGGTCAGGAGGAACGGGATCCCCCACCGCTCCCGGAGGACGACCGCGGGGATGGCACAGAAGGCGGCGGCCGACGCGTGCACGATCCCGGGCAGTTCCGGTGGATAGTCGAGGGGGGCCAGGTAGCGGTAGACCGAGCGCGCCAGGTCGACAGCCTCGTAGTTGGTGAGTTTCCGGAACAGGGGGTGGGCCCCCAGCGTGTCCCGGAACAGCCGCCAGGTTCGGCCGTCGCGCATCGCCAGTTTCAGGCTGTAGCGGTCGGCATAGACGGAAAGGGAGCACAGCGCGGCCACCAGTTCGTCAGGCCCTCCCTCGCCGAGGGCCACCGAGATCACCAGTTGCGCGTATGCGGGAAGGAACTCCTCGTCGAACAGCCTCCCCGGCCGGCGCAGCCGTCGTGCGATCCAACCCGGGCGTGGATTGAATTCGGCGGTGTCCTCCGTGCCCCACAGCGGCACCTGGACGACGTGGGCCACGTTGTCCGGGACCTCGTAGCGAACCGCCATGTTGGTATTGGCGACCACGGAGTAGACCACGAACTTCCGGTCATCGAGTCCGGTGACGAGCTGATGGGCCCACGTGCTCACCCCACCGGTGACGAAGGGATAGGTGCCCTCGGTCGTGAGGAGGACGTCGACGTCGGACCGCTCGCGGTCCGAGGCGCGCTCGACGGACCTCCCGTGGGTCGGCAGTCGCGTGGACAGGAGAGTGGGGTTC
>JAKAZC010000205.1 GCA_021826655.1 Actinomycetes bacterium
GTGCGGGCCAGTGACGACCTGTGGTCCGAACTGCGGGGCGTGCGGGCCCCCGGGACGGGGATCCCCCGGGTGCTCGCCGTGTGCACGTGCCGGGGCAGGTTCGGCAAGGACTTCGCCGCCGTCCACGGACGCGGGCCGGGCGTGGTGGTGGAGTTCGACTGCGGGCCCTTCCGCCGGTGGGTGGTGAGCGTCGACGACCCGGGAGGGGCGGTGGCCGAGGTGACGGCGGCCGCAGGTCTCGGGCGACCGCCGACGCCCTGATCAGCCGGGGTCCAGCTCCGGCCACAGGCCCCGCCGGTCGGGGCCGAGCAACCGCTGGGTGTATGCGCCTCCCAGGTGGGTCGCGCGCCAGGCCAGCATCGACTGGGCGAGCGGGAGCACGACCGCCGGATCGGTCGTCGTCGTCGACCACGTCGGATCGACCGCCAGGTCGAAGCACAGCCACGAGCCGTCGGCAAACTGCACGTAGGCGTGGGTCCCGGTGCGTTCGACGGCCAGGTTGTAACGCTCGAGGGCGGCGTCAGGTCCACCCGAGGTGCGTGTCGGTCCCATGGCCAGGTCGCGCCAGTCCCACTCGTAGTGGGCCGCCGTCCGCCAGTCGTCCGGGAGACCGCCGTCGAGGAACGGGACCAGGGACATCCCGTCGCACTGCACCGGCACCTCCTGACCCAGGAGCTCGGCCACCGTGGGCAGCAGGTCGACAGCCTCCGTGAACTCCGCCACCACTCTGCCGGTAGCGGTGACGTTGCCCGGGTGCCGGACGATGCACGGGATCCGGTAGCTCTCCTCGAAGAATCCGAGCTTCCAGATGAGGCCGTGGTCGCCGAGCTGCTCCCCGTGGTCGGACGTGACCACGACGAGCGTGTCGTCGAGCCGTCCGGTCGAACGCAGGTGCTCGACGACCCGCCCCAGTTGGTGGTCGACCTCGGACACCATGCCGAAGTACTGGGCGCGCATCCGGGCCAGTTCGACCGGGTCGGCGGGTGCCCGGACCAGGTCGAGCCCGAGGGCGAGGTCGTACAGCGGGTGGAGCCCCGGCACCGCCGCCAGGGGGTCCCCGACCTCGTCGGGCGCGTACCGCGTCGAGAACTCGCCGGCGGCCGCATAGGGGTAGTGCGGCCTGAAGTAGCTGGCATGTGCGAACCACGGGCCGTCCTGGCGGTCGATCCAGGTGATGAGGCTCCGGGTGAGGAAGGCGGAGGCGCTGTGTCCGGCCGGACGGTCCGGCTCGGAACGGAGGGCCCCGGGTGCCGTGAGCGTGCCGTACCCGAGGTCCTCCAGCCAGGCCAGCCACCCGGTGAAGCGACCGTCGAGCAGGAGGACCGGGTCGAACCCGGGGAGTACGCCCTCGTAGGTGTCGAGACGGGGATCGGTCGGGTCCGTCACCGTCGCCGGATCGACGCCCTGGTCGGTGTAGCCGAACAGCGCGGGGTCGTAGCCGGCCCGCCGGGCAAGCCGTGCCACGTTGTCGAACCGGTCCTCCAGTGGTGCGCCGTTGGCCACCACCCGATGGTTCATTTGGTACATGCCCGTGTAGAGCGAGGCCCGCCCGGGTGCGCACGGCGCCGCCTGGCTGACGTGGGAGGCGAACCGGACACCCTCGGCCGCCAGGCGGTCGAGCGTCGGGGTCGCCACCACCGGGTGCCCGGCCGACGACAGGCAGTCGGCCCGGAACTCGTCGAGGGTCACGAAGAGGACGTTCACCCGGACCACTCTTGCAGGAACGGCACGGGTCGCGACGATCCGGCGGGACCCCGCGGGCCCGGGAGGGGTCGGCCGCGCGGACGTAGAATCACTGCCCATGGAGCACGTCGACGTCCTGATCCTCGGTGCTGGGCTGTCGGGCGTCGGTGCCGCCTGCCATCTCGAGACCGAGCGACCGGGGACGACCTATGCGATCCTCGAGTCGAGGGACGCGATCGGCGGCACCTGGGACCTCTTCCGCTACCCCGGTGTGCGGTCCGACTCGGACATGTTCACCCTCGGCTACTCGTTCGAACCGTGGGTGGAGGCCGAGGCCATCGCCGACGGACCGTCCATCCTGGCCTACATCCGAGCCACGGCCCGCTCCCACGGGGTCGACCGGGCGATCGTCTACGGACGGCGCGCGGTGGCGGCGTCCTGGTCCACACCGGACGCCCGGTGGACGGTCGAGGTCGAACACACCGGCACCGGCGTGCGCGAGCGGGTCACGTGCGGGTTCCTGTGGGCGAACACCGGGTACTACCGCTATGACGAGGGCCACCGACCCCACTGGGACGGTGAGGACCGCTTCGGGGGCTCGGTCGTCCACCCCCAGCACTGGCCGGCGGAGCTGGACTGGACCGGCAAGCGGGTCGTGGTGATCGGCAGCGGGGCGACCGCCGTGACGCTGGTGCCCGCCCTGGCCGGGCAGGCCGCCCACGTGGTGATGCTCCAACGCTCCCCCACCTACGTCGTGTCCCGACCCGGCACCGACCGGATCGCCGACGTGGCCCGGAAGTACCTTCCGGCCACGACCGCCCACGCGGCCATCCGGTGGAAGAACGTGCTCCTGACGCACCTCAGCTTCCAGCTGAGCCGGCGGAACCCCGAGTTCGTGAGGCGGGGGATCCGCAAGGGCGTGGTCGGCGCCCTGCCCCCGGGGTACGACGTCGACACCCACTTCCGACCGCGCTACAACCCGTGGGAGCAGCGGCTGTGCCTGGTGCCCGACGGTGACCTGTTCGAGGCGATCTCCTCGGGGCGGGCGGAGGTGGTGACCGACACCATCCAGTCCTTTACGGTGTCGGGGATCCAGCTGGCGTCGGGCGCGGAATTGGCGGCGGACATCGTCGTGACGGCCACCGGACTCACCCTCCAGTTCCTGGGCGGCGTCGCGCTCGACGTCGACGGGAGGGAGGTCACGCCCGGGGAGTCCGTGGTCTACAAGGGGATGATGCTGTGCGGTGTCCCCAACATGGCCCAGACGTTTGGGTACACCAATGCCTCGTGGACGCTCAAGGCCGACCTGACCGGCGAGTACGTCTGCCGGCTCCTGGCGACCATGGAGAAGTGCGGGATGCGTCAGTGCACGCCGTCGGCACCGGATCCGTCGCTGCCCACCGAGCCGTTCATCGATTTCTCGTCCGGCTACGTGACCCGCGCCGCGGACCGGCTGCCCAGACAGGGGGTGACCGCCCCGTGGCGGCTCCACCAGAACTACCTGCGCGACACGTGGCTCCTGCGCCACGGCCCGGTGGTGGACGGCATGGTCCTGTCGAGCCCTGTGCGGGCACCGGCACCGGCACCCACGGACGCCCCCGCCTGAGCCACGCGGCGCGGTCCGGGGGGCGGTGGCGTCAGGACCGGGGGCGACCCGACGGGTACCCGCCGGTCGCGGGCGGCTCGTGCGATCGCCACCCCGACCGTCCCGCGGGCACCGGCGCCGGGCCCGGTGCCTGACCCGAGGCCGTCGGCGCGGTACGTCCGGGCCGTGTCGGAGGTGGGACGACCGCCCTCAGGCGGTCGGCAGGGGGGCGCCCGGGAGCCGGTCCACCACGCCCTCGGGCAGCGGGGGCGCCCCCTCCATGACCTGCTGGGTGAATCCGAGGATGTGGTCGTAGATGTCGCGGCTCGCCTCGGCCCAGGGCATGAGGATCTGGAAGACATGGAACATCCCCGGCACCTCGTGGGCGTGGGTGGCCACACCGGCCCCCTCGAGCCGTTCGACGAAGCGCCGGATCGGGTCGCGGAACATCTCGTCGCCGCCCCACGAGATCGCCGTGGGCGGGAATCCGGCGAGGTCGGCGCCGATGGCCGACACGTATCCGCTCGACGGGTCGAACCCATGGAGGTACGAGGCCGTGGGGATGTTCCACGGGAGGATGTCGGACTCGGCGTTGTCGGTCAACGACGGCTCGTCGAGCCGAAGGTCGACCTCGGGCGAGTACAGGATCACGCCGGCGGGCCGCACCAGATGGACGTCCTCGGGGGCGGCCAGCACGAGCGAGGTGGCCAGCCCGCCTCCTCCCGAGTCGCCGGCCACGAACAGCCGCTCGGGCGGGACACCGGCGGCGACCATGGCCGCCAATACGTAGGCCGCATCGACCAGGCCGGCCGGGAACGGGAATTCGGGCGCCAGACGGTAGTCGGCGACGAAGACCGCGCAACGGGTGCGGGCACAGATCCGTGAGGTGAAGAAGGCGTACATGGTGGGTGACGTGCCGATGTAGCCGCCACCGTGCAGGTAGAGCGCCACTCCCTCGGGCGCGACGTCTCGGGGGACGTAGAGGATGCCGGGTACTCCACCGATCTCGGTAGCGGTGTGGTCGACGTCGCGCAGTCGCACGATCGGGGGCATGACCACTTTGCACAGGTCGTCGAGGAGCTGCTCGATCGAACGGAACTCGGCGATGGGCAGCGACGAACAGTAGCCCATGAAGGAGCGCACGACCTCGCGGGTGACGCTGGCCCCAAGGTTCGACAACGTCCCCGATCCACCCCGCAGGGGGTGGCGGAACGGGAGGCGGGCGAGTGCGGCCGCCATCTGCTGGGCCAGCAGGACCGTGTCGATCGCCACCACCGGCGCCGCCGCGGTCCGGACCTCGGGCCGGTCGGCCATCACCATCTCGCTGCTCCCTCGTCCGGTCGTGCCTGGCGCCGCCCTACCCGGTCAGGCTACTCCCGGCCCCACTGCGGCCCGCTCAGCCCAGGGAGGCCAGCGCGGCGTTGAACGCGGCCGACGGTCGCATGACGGCCGACGCCAGGGTATCGACGGGCAGGTAGTAGCCGCCGATGTCGGTCGGTGACCCCTGCACCGCGAGCAGATCGTCGACGATGGCCTGCTCGCGGTCGCCCAACAGCGCGGCCAGCGCGGCGAAGTCGGCGGCCAGGGCCGGGTCCTCGGTCTGCGCACCGAGCTCGCGGGCCCAGTAGAGCGCCAGGTAGAAGTGGCTGCCCCGGTTGTCCAGGCCGCCGAGCGCTCGGCTCGGGGACCGGTTCTGGTCCAGCACCTGGCCGGTGGCCCGGTCGAGCGTGTCGGCCAGGATGTGGGCCCGGGCGTTGCCGGTGCGCTGGGCGAGGTGCTCGAAGCTCACGGCCAGGGCCAGGAACTCGCCCAGGCTGTCCCACCGCAGGTAGTTCTCGGCCAGGAGCTGCTGCACGTGCTTGGGCGCCGACCCGCCGGCGCCGGTCTCGAACAGGCCGCCGCCGTTGATGAGCGGTACGACCGAGAGCATCTTGGCGCTGGTGCCGAGCTCGAGGATCGGGAACAGGTCGGTCAGGTAGTCCCGCAGCACGTTGCCGGTGACCGAGATCGTGTTCTCCCCCCTCCGGATGCGCTCCAGCGACAGGGCGGTGGCCTCCCCGGGCGGCAGGATCTCCACGCGGAGCCCGTCGGTGTCG
>JAKAZC010000206.1 GCA_021826655.1 Actinomycetes bacterium
CGCGGGCTGCGAGCCGGCCCCCGTCGCCGCGAGCCCGGTCCCCCCGGGGGTGGGAGGAGCGCCGAACGGGGGCGCCGGCTCTGACCCGCAAGGAGGGCGAGGTGATCTCCTGCCTCGCCCGAGGTCGGAGCACCGCTGCGGTCGCGGTCGAGCTCGGAATGGCCGTCTCGACCGTCCGGACCCACCTGCAACACCTTTACGTCAAGCTCGACGTCCATTCGCGCCTCGAGCTCGTCGCGTTCGCGGTACGGCACGGCGTGGTCCGGGTGGAAGGCGCCTCGGAGGTGGTGTCGGCATGATCCGCCCCTTCCGTGCCGGTGCGGGGTCCTTGGCGGTGGCGGAGATCGGCGTGGCGATCGTGGACCGTCAGCCGGTGGTCTGCGAGTCCCTCTCGGTCGGTTTGGGGGGCGAGCCCGACCTGCGGGTGGTTGGCACGGCATCCGCCCCCGGTCGGGTCGTCGACCTCGTCGAGACGACCCGGCCCGACGTGCTCGTGCTCGACTCGGAGCTCGGCGGCCCGGACTCGCCCGGGACGCTGAGTGAGGTCCGGTCGAGGCCGGAGGCTCCGGCGGTCGTCATGCTGATGGCCGACGGGGCGGTGGGCCCGGGCGTCTCCGCCATCGAAAGCGGTGTGCTGGGGCTGGTGCTGAAGGTCGCCCCGCTCCGTGAGCTGGTCGACGCCGTCCGCCTGGCGGCGAGGGGGCAGATGTGGGTGTCCCCGCCGATGTTGACCGACCTCCTGTCGGCCCGCTTCGGCGCCGGCCGCCGGGGGGCGAGGGACCGGCTGTCGGCCCTGACGAGGCGCGAGCTGCAGGTGCTCGACCTCATGGTGGAGGGCCTGGGCCACCGGGCGATCGCCCAGCGGCTCGAGGTGTCGGCCAACACCGTCCGCACCCACAGCCAGAACCTGCAGAAGAAGCTCGACGTGCATTCGGCCCTGGCGGCCGTCGCCGTCGCGCTCGAGGCCGGGAACCGACCCACCTGACGATCTCGGGCGCTCCGGCGCGACGGACTACCCCTGCGGGTCTCCGCCGAGGTCGACCACGTCGTAGGACCACAGCTCGCTGTGCGAGGCGACCGGCCGGTCCCCGGGGCCAGGGTCCGAGGCACCCCTGTGGCCGTGGGCGAATGCCGGCGAGCTGGTCCATGCCCTGAAGGAGTCCTCGTCCCGCCAGCGGGTCACCACGAGCCACGTGCTCCGGTCGTCCGACGGGCGCAGGAGCTCGAAGCCCTCGAAACCCGGCGCTCCGTCGACTGCTCCCGCCCGGCGGGCGAAGCGGAGGGCGAGCTCGTCGCCCGATCCGGGCGAAACGTCGATGGCGTTGATGCGGACGACCGTCATGGCCCTCATCCTGCCACCACTTGGGGCCCGCGCGGCACACGCCGATCCCGCCGCCCGCCCCGGCGGGGGGGAGTCGGCGCCCCGGTAGGGTCGGCGTCCGAGATCGGCTCCGGGTCCGGGGCCCGGACGCGTGGTGGCCGCGACATGACGAGACCGACCGAGGAGCTCCTGTTCGTCCCCGACGCGCCGGCTGTGGTGCTCGCACGCATGGACCTGCTCGCCGAGGCGGGTGACGGCTGGGTGAACCTCTTGCCGGTGGTGGAGGTCTCCGAGGGGGACGAGGCCGGCGAGGCGGAGCGCCAGGTTCCCCGGCTCGGCTTCTCGGCGATGTTCGGCGGCGGTCCGGTGCCGAGGGTGCCCATGTGCACGTGGATGCCGCCGGCCCGTGGCCGCCGGCCGGCCGGTGCCACCGTCGGGATCATGCACGCGCGAGGCCGCCGGGCGGTGCAGCAGCTCGGTGGCCTCGGGGTGGAGCTCCCGGGCTCGTGGCACGTGCTGCAGGACCACCAGCGCAGAGGCCTCGTGGTGCGGGCCGCCCCGGACGCCGGGCATGCCGAGGTACTGGGCTGGGCGTGCCGCGCGGGGCGGGCGCTGTGCCTCGCGGCGCCCACCGGCGAGTGGCGGGCGATCGTCCACCTGCCCTCACCCGGGCCCCAGCGGGTCCGGGTGAGGGAATAGGGCCGCCTTCCGCCCTGTTCTCCATTACGTGATTACACCTATTTGGATCACGGGTGGATCGGAGGAAGCGTGACCAGCCAGAGCTTGACCTTGCCGTTGTTGCCGTTGAAGTCGGGGGTCGTGCTGCCCGGCATGGCCTTCACCCTCGCACTCGAGTCCGACGAGGCCAAGGCGGCGGCCGAGGCCGCCGGCGACACCGGTGGTCGGATCCTGATCGTCCCGCACGTCGACGGCCGTTACGGGAACGTCGGCGTGGTGTCCGAGGTGACCGAGCAGGGGCAGCTCCCCGGCGGGCAGCGCGCCATCCTCGTCCGCGGGGACCGGCGTGCGGTCATCGGGACCGCGGTCCCGGGCACGGGCGACGCGCTCTGGGTGGAGGCCGAGGCCGTCGAGGAGCCGCCGGCCGACGCCGAGGCGCAGGAGCTGGCCCGAGAGTACCGGGCCGTGCTCGAGAACATCCTCCTCGAACGGGGAGCGGGCCGGGTGGCGGCCCAGCTCCGCGAGGTCACCGAGCCCGGACGCCTGGCGGACGTGGCCGGGTACTCTCCCGACCTCACCCTGGGGCAGAAGGTGGAGGTGCTCGAGACCCTCGATGTGGTCGCGCGCCTCCGTCTCGTCCTCGGATGGGCCCGTGAGACGCTCGCCGACCTGGCCCTGCGTGAGCGGATAAAGACGGACGTGGAAGAGGGGATGGAGCGGACCCAGCGCGAGTTCCTGCTCCGCCGCCAGCTCGAGGCGATCCGGAAGGAGCTGGGTCAGCTCGGCGACGGCGGCGAGGGTGACCCCGGCGACTACCGCTCCCGGTTGGAGGAGCGGCCGCTCCCCGAGCACGTGCGCGCCGCCGTGGTGCGCGAGGTCGACCGGCTCGAGCGGGTGAGCGAGCAGAGCCCGGAGAACGGCTGGATCCGGACGTGGCTCGACACCGTGCTCGAGCTCCCGTGGGGAACCGTGTCGGAGGACCGCCTCGACGTCGGCGAGGCGGCGCGCATCTTGAACGAGGACCATGACGGGCTCGAGGACGTGAAGGACCGGATCATCGAGCATCTCGCGGTCCGCAAGCTGAGGGCCGAGCGCGGCCTCCGGTCGGTGGACGGGAGGGGTGCGGGGGCGATCATCGCGCTCGTGGGCCCGCCGGGCGTCGGCAAGACCTCGCTGGGCGAGTCGGTGGCGCGAGCCCTGGGCCGCAAGTTCGTCCGGGTCGCCCTGGGCGGCGTCCGCGACGAGGCGGAGATCCGGGGCCACCGTCGCACCTACGTGGGGGCTCAGCCGGGCCGCCTCGTCCGCGCGATCCGCGAGGCCGGGACGATGAACCCGGTCGTGCTCCTCGACGAGGTGGACAAGCTCGGGGCGGACTATCGGGGTGACCCTTCCTCGGCCCTGCTCGAGGTGCTCGACCCGGCGCAGAACCACACGTTCCGCGACCACTACTTGGAGGTCGAGCTCGACCTGTCCGACGTGCTGTTCATCGCCACCGCCAATATCGTCGACACCATCCCCGGCCCGCTCTTGGATCGCATGGAGGTGGTCCGGCTGGACGGGTACACCGAGGCGGAGAAGGTCGCCATCGCCCGGCACCACCTCCTCGACCGCCAGCTCGGGCGCGCTGCGCTCCGGCCCGGTGAGGTGGCGGTGGACGACGAGGCCCTCCGGTCGATCGTCGCCGACTACACGCGCGAGGCCGGCGTCCGGTCCCTCGAGCGCGAGCTGGGACGTCTGATGAGGAAGGTGGCCACGAAGCTTGCGGCGGGCGAGCGGTCCGCCCCGGTCGTCGTCGGGAGCGGCGACGTGCGGACGTGGCTCGGGCGCCCGAAGTTCTTCGCCGAGCCGGCCGAGCCGACCTCGGTGCCCGGCGTGGTCAGCGGCCTGGCGGTCACCGGCGCCGGCGGCGACGTGCTGTCGGTGGAGGCCAGCGTGGCCGAGGGACCCGAGGGCCTCACGCTGACGGGCCAGCTCGGTGACGTCATGAAGGAATCGGCGGAGATCGCCCTGTCCTACGTCCGCAGCCACGCGGCAGAGCTGGGAATCGGGCCGGAGGCCTTTCGCGGTCGCCGGTTCCATGTGCACGTCCCGGCCGGTGCGGTGCCCAAGGACGGCCCTTCGGCCGGGGTGACCATGACGACAGCCCTGGTCAGCCTGTTGCGCGGCGTGCCCGCTCGGGCGGCGGTCGCCATGACTGGCGAGGTCACGTTGCAGGGTCGGGTCCTCCCGATCGGGGGCGTGCGCCAGAAGGTGCTCGCCGCCCATCGGGCGGGTCTCACCGAGGTCGTCCTCCCTGCGCGCAACGGCCAGGACCTCGAGGACGTGCCCGAAGAGGTCCGCAGCCAGATGACGTTCCATCTGGCCGACCGGGTTGCCGACGTGCTGGCGGCCGCGATCGACGAGCAGCCGTCGGTCGTGTCCGCCGCGGCGAACCGGGCATCCGCGGAGGGTCTCGGGTCCGGGAGCCCCGGCCGCGACGACCTGCCGGCCGTCGCCTGAGCGGACGACCTGCCGGGCGGCGACGCCCGGCCATCGTCCGTCTCGGGCGGCCCGACCCGCCCGCGACGCTCAGGAGCGATAGCCGTCGGGGTTGCCCGCCTGACACCGCCACGCGTCGGCGCAGGCTTCGGCCAGTCCGAGCCGAGCGCGCCAGCCGAGGAGCTCGGACGCGGTTGCCGGGTCGGCCCAGGTGGACGCGACGTCTCCCGGACGGCGCCCGGTGATCCGGTAGGGGATCGCCCTGCCGGCCGCGACGCCGGCGGCCTCGATCACCTCCAGGACCGAGTGGCCGCGTCCCGTTCCGAGGTTGACGGCCCGGCACCCGTCGATCCGGTCGAAGGACTCCAGCGCGGCCAGGTGGCCGCGCGCCAGGTCGACCACGTGGATGTAGTCGCGGACGCAGGTCCCGTCGGGTGTGGGGTAGTCGTCCCCGAAGACGTGGACCACCTCGCGCTTGCCCGAGGCCGCTTGCATGACGATCGGCAGGAGGTTGTTGGGGGTCCCGTTGGGGTCCTCGCCCAGGCGGCCGCTCGGATGCGCCCCGACGGGGTTGAAGTAGCGGAGGAGCGCGGCCCGCCACCCCCCGCCGCCGCCCACGAGGTCCCGCAGCATCTGCTCGATGTGGAGCTTGGTGCGGCCGTAGGGATTTATCGGGGCCAGCCGGCAGTCCTCGGTGAGGGGAACCCGTTCGGGCTCGCCGTACACGGTGGCGGACGAGGAGAACACGATGTCCCGGACGCCGTGGCGCTCCATGACCCTCAGGAGCACGGCGGTGCCGGCGACGTTGTTGTCGTAGTAGCGGAGCGGTTCCCTG
>JAKAZC010000005.1:0-22170 GCA_021826655.1 Actinomycetes bacterium
GTCGTCGGCGGCGCCGACGCCGTCCTTGCCGCGTCGATCTTCCACCGGGGCGAGTTCACCGTCGCCGAGGCGAAGGCCCATCTGGCCTCGGCGGGGGTGTCCGTGCGTCCCGGTTGAACCAGGGCCGTCCCCGGGCCACCCGGACGTCCGGGTTCGGGCCGCCGCGGGGCTGCGGTAGCCTGCTCCAGTGGCAACCACGACTCCGGAAGCCCCCGCCGCGGGCATGGACGGCGGCGCCAAACTGCCGATCAACGTCCTCGCCGACCGAGTACTGGTGCAGGTGGGCCAGGCCGAGGGCGAGCGCCGCTCGCGCGCCGGCATCCTGATCCCGGCGACCGCCCAGGTGTCCCGTCGGCTGACCTGGGCCGTGGCGGTGGCCGTCGGGCCGCACGTCCGCTCGGTCAAGGTCGGTGACAACGTGCTGTTCAACCCCGAGGACCGTTTCGAGGTCGAGGTCCAGGGGGACGAGTTCGTGATCCTGCGCGAGCGGGACATCCACGCCGTGGCCGCCACGCGCTTCGACGGTGGCACCGGCCTCTACCTCTGAGCCGTCGCCGTCCACGTAGCCGGAACCGACGAACCCCCGCGTACCCGAGCGACCCGATCCCACCGACAGGGAGCATCCCGTGACCAGCCCCACGACCCGACCGACCTTCGTCGCCACCCCGATCCCGCACAGCGCGGGGGAACTGGAGGCGATCACCTACTCCGCCGACGGGCTGGTGGGGGCCGTCGTCCAGGACGCCTCGGACGGCGCGGTGCTCATGTTCGCCTGGATGAACGCCGAGTCCCTGGCGAAGACGTTGGCGACCGGTCGCACCTGGTTCTGGAGCCGGAGCCGGCAGGAGTACTGGTGCAAGGGGGAGACCTCGGGCGACCGGCAGTACGTGCGCAGCGTCCGGTACGACTGCGACGGGGACTGCCTCCTGGTGACCGTGGACCAGGAGGGCGCAGGCGCCTGCCACACCGGGAGCCGCACCTGTTTCTACCGCGCGTTCGGCGACGACGCGGGTGGAGCGGACGGACCGTCCTCCTCGTGACGCTGACGTCCGCCACCCCCGTCGAGGGCTTCTTCGATCTCGCCCGACGGCACCGGATCGTGCCGGTGTGGCGCGAGCTGGTGGCCGACACGGTCACGCCCGTCGCCGCCTTCCTCCAGATCGTCGGCCCCGGTGACGTCGGTGGCTTCCTGCTCGAGTCGGTGGAGGGTGGCGAGCGGTGGGGCCGCTACTCGTTCGTCGGCCGGAATCCACTGGCGACCGTGGTGGCCCACGGGACCGAGGTGACGACACGTGGAGCGGTCGACCTCGACGCACTGTGCGGGGGCGGGGTCACCGGCTCGCACGGGGTGCTGGCCGCGCTCGACTCGATCCTGGCCGCCGTCGACTCGCCCGACCTGCCCGACCTGCCACCACTGCACGGGGGGCTGGTGGGTTACCTCGGCTACGACGTCGTCCGGGAGGTCGAGCACCTACCGGACGCGCCGCCCGACGACCTCGGCCAGCCCGACGCGATCCTGTCCGTCATCGGGCAGTTGGCCGCCTTCGACCACTGGCGCCAGCGGGTGGTGCTGATCGACAACGTGGTGATCGACCCGTCGTGGGGGGACGACGACCTGGTACGCGCCCACGTCGAGGCCGAGGCCCGCCTCGACCGGTTGGCGCACGACTGCGTGCGCCCGACGGCCGAGGCGCCCCGGGCGCTGCCGCCGCGCCGTCCGCCGCCCGATGACGTGATCCGGACCATGAGCGACGGCCTCTACGAGGACGCGGTGCAGGCGGTCAAGGAATGCGTCCACGCCGGCGACGTCTTCCAGGCGGTGCTGTCCCAACGATTCGACCTGCCCGAACTCGGGGTCGACCCCTTCGACGTCTACCGGGTCCTGCGGCTGGTGAACCCCAGTCCCTACCTGTACTTCCTGCGGTTCCCCGAGGTCACCGTGGTCGGCGCCTCGCCCGAGCCGATGGTGCGCCTGCGGGAGGGAACGGTCACGTCCCGACCCATCGCCGGGTCGCGGCCACGAGGCGGTACCGCGGAGGAGGACGCGCGGCTGGAGGGTGAGCTCGTCGAGGATCCGAAGGAGGTGGCCGAGCACGTGATGCTCGTCGACCTCGCCCGCAACGACGTGGGCCGGGTGGTCAGCTTCGGGACCGAGGGGGTGGAGGAGATGATGGTGGTCGAGCGCTACAGCCACATCATGCACCTGACCTCCCAGGTGTCCGGGACCCTCGCCCCGGGCAAGGGACCCGTCGACGTCCTGCGGGCGACCCTGCCGGCCGGGACGCTGTCGGGCGCGCCGAAGGTCCGGGCCATGGAGATCATCGATGAGCTCGAGCCGACCAAGCGGGGGGTCTACGGCGGCGTGGTGGGGTACCTCGACTTCTCCGGCAACCTCGACACCGCCATCGCCATCCGGACCATGACGGTGGCGCCGGACGGTCGGGCCTCGGTGCAGGCCGGGGCCGGCATCGTGGCCGACAGCGACCCGGCCACGGAGAACGCCGAGTGCGCGCACAAGGCGGCGGCCCTCCTGTCTGCCGTGGCTATGGCCCGGTCCGCGTGGCCGACAGGTCCGACGGGTCCGACGGAGCGACGGAGCGACCGTGGGTGAACCGTCATACGGGGCGGACGGCGGCTACGGCGCGCTGCGCACCGGGTCCGGGGCCCGTGCCGTGCGCCGGGACGTGCTGTCGGTCACCGGGGCCGAAGCCCTCGCGTACCTGCAGGGCCAGTGCAGCCAGGACCTCGACCCGCTGACCGTCGGTGACACGACGTGGTCCCTGATCCTCAGTCCGCAGGGCAAGGTCGACGCCCTGGTGCGGGTCACCCGGACCGGGGACGAGTCGTTCGTGCTCGACACCGACCCGGGGTGCGGGCCCGCTGCCCGGGCCCGGCTCGAGCGGTTCAGACTCCGGACCAAGGTGACCGTCGAGCCACTCGACTGGACCTGCCTGTCGGTCCGTGGGCCGGCCACCGGTCCGGTCGTCCGGCCCACTGGTGTGGAGCTCGTCCTGCCCGTCGACGTTCCGAGTTGGTCCGGTGTGGACCTGCTCGGCCCGGTCCCGACCGGGGGGGCCGTCACCTCGTGGAAACCCGAGGGCGTACCGTGGTGCGACGAGGAGGTTTGGGAGTCGGTGCGCATCGAGGCCGGTGTGCCGGTGGGCGGGCACGAGGTCGTCGGGTCGACCATCGCCGCCGAGGTGGGCCTCGTGGAGCGGACGGTGTCGTTCGCCAAGGGATGCTTCACCGGTCAGGAGCTGGTGGCCCGACTCGACGCGCGGGGATCCAACGTGGCCCGTCGACTGTGCGGCCTGGTGGTGCCGAGCGTCCAGGCGCCGCCCGAAGGGGCGGCGGCGTGGACGGCCGACGGTGCCCACCGGGTGGGGACGCTGTCCTCGGTGGCGTGGTCGTCCGGGCACGGCGCCTTCGTCGCACTCGCCACGCTGCACCGGCGGGTGACGCCGCCCGAGGTCGTCGAGGTGCGCTGGGGCGACGCCGAGGAGCACCGGGCGCTGGGCGAGGCCCGACCGCTGCCGCTCGTCACCGGGGTCTGAGCTTCCGGGGAGTACATCCAGCGCGCTACATTCTCCCGCAGGCAGGCACGGACCGGTGGTCCAACCGGGGGAGGCCGCCACGAGTGGGGGAGCACGCATGACGACCGAGACAGCCACCGGTGACCACCCCGACGGCGCCGTGCAGATGGACGCCGAACGGATCACCACGTCGACCCGCGACCCGGGGGCCATGCGTGGCCAGTTCGAGGCGTGGCTTCGGGGGACGCTGCCCGACGGCAACGACGCCGAGGTCGTGGAACTCACCAGTCCCGAGAGCAACGGCATGTCGTCCGAGACCCTACTCGTGACGGCCCGGTGGACGGAGGGGGTCGGCACGGTCGAACGGCGCCTCGTGGCGCGGGTGGAGCCCCCGGCGACCGACTACCCGGTCTTCACCACCTACGACCTCGACATGCAGTACCGGGTCATGCGCCTCGTGTCGGAGCACACCGACGTCCCCATCCCCGAGACACACTGGTACGAACCCGACCCCTCGGTGCTCGGCGGCTCCTTCTTCGTCATGGACCGGGTGGACGGTCTGGTCCCACCCGACGTCCTGCCGTACACGTTCGGCGACAACTGGGTGTTCGACGGCAGCGAGGCCTCCCGCCGCACCATCCAGGATTCGGCCGTTCGGGCCGTGGCGGGCATCCACTCGATCCGGCCGGAAGCCCACGACCTGGCATTCCTCCAGCACGACCAGCCCGGCGACACGGCGCTCGAGCGCAGCCTCAACCACTGGAAGGCCTACCTCGAATGGGTGGTTCAGGACTCGAGGTCCGCGCTGCTCGACGACTGCTTCGTGTGGCTCACCGAGCACCTCCCCGTCGACACCGCGCCGGACGCGCTCTCGTGGGGTGACGGACGCATCGGCAACATGATGTTCCGGGACGACGAGGTGGTCGCCGTCCTCGACTGGGAGATGGCGGCCGTGGCCCCACCCGAGGTCGACCTGGGGTGGATGTGCTACCTGCACCTGTTCTTCCAGGACCTGGCGGTCCAGCTCGGTGCACCGGGTTTGCCGCGGATGTTCCGTCCGGCCGACGTGGCGGCCACCTACGCCGAGGCCGCCGGCCACCCGGTGGGGGACCTGACGTGGCACATCGCGTATGCGGCCATGCGCCACGGGGTGATCATGCGTCGGGTGACGGAGCGGTCGATCTACTTCGGAGAGGCCGAGGCCCCGGCGGACATCGACGACCTCATCATCCACCGGGACACACTGCGGGGCATGTTGGACGGCTCCTACTGGCCGGGTATCGACCTCTGAGTGACGGGGGACGGAGCGGCACCGGACCCTCGAGACCGGACAGGCCTCTACGTCAACCTGAGGTCGAGGGTACCGACGGGTGGCGGCCGGTACTGCCGGCCGGTCCTGGTCGGCACCGGGTTCCCGCGGCGAGGGGTCACACCCCGAGGCTGCCCCTCGCCGCCACTTCGAACAGCCGGAAGGGGAGCACCCGCTTGCCGACGATGCCGATCCGTTCGCCCAGCCGTCCCACCGAGGCCCGCCGCGGCGGGCGGGCGGCATCGAGCACCCGGGTGACCGCCCCGGCGACGTCGTCCGGTGCGACCCCGTCCCGTTCGTCCTCTTCCATGGTGCGGACCGCCCGGGCCCGGGCGGTCCGGTAGGGGTCGTCGCCGGTGGGCACCTGCACGTCCCGGCGGCTGGCGGTGAAGTCGGTGCGGACGTTGCCGGGCTCCACCAGCGTCACGTGGACCCCGAACGGTGCGACCTCGTAGGCGAGTGCCTCGCCGTAGCCCTCCAGGGCGAATTTGGACGCGCTGTAGAAGGCCTGGAACGGGAGCCCCAGGACCCCGCCGATCGAACTGACCAGGACGATCCGGCCACCTCCGGACGACCGGAACGTCGGGAGGGCGGCCTGCACCAGCCGGACCGCACCCCAGAAGTTGGTCTCGAGCTGGTCCCTGGCATCGGTGATGGGCGTCTGCTCGACCGAACCGGCGAGTCCCCAGCCGGCGCAGGCCACGACGGCGTGGAGGCCCCCGTGTTCGGCCACGACCGCGGCCACGCCCTCGACCACCGAGGCGTCGTCGTCGACGTCCATGACCAACGGTCGCCACGACCCGCGGGACGTACCCCGGCGGCTGGCCCCGATCACCGTCCACCCGGCGTCGTCCAGGCGGTCCGCGGTCGCCCGTCCGATGCCGGCAGAGGCCCCGGTGACCAGGACGACCTTCGGATCGTCTGCACGCCTCGTCGTGGCTCCCATGCCGTCCTCCCGGGTCCGGGCGCCGTTCGGCCGGCACCTTCCGGGACCCTTCCTAGTCCACCCGGTGCGAGCCCACGGGCGCCCCCCCACCACGCCTCGGACGAGCGGACCCCCGGAGCGCGCGGTGATCCCGGACGTCGGGTCCCGCTCCGGACCTGCTCGACGGTGGCCGGCGCCCTCGTCACGCCGACCTCGCCCCGACTGTCATGGTCGGCCCCCGTCTCGGTGGGCACGCCGGCCATCCACGCGGTCTCGTGCACCGGCCCGACGTTCTGCGTCGCCGAGGGCGCGAACGGCGAACTGCTGCAGTTCGACGGGACGGCGTGGAGCACGTCGGACACCGGGCACCTCCCCGGGGTCGGTGGCGTCTCCGGCGTCCGTGCCTGACGCTGTGCGGCCGGTGGTACCGCCGGCCACGTCCCGGTCGCCTCGGTATCGCAGGGTTACCGGTTGGCCGTATCCGACGGTGGCAGCTTCGACTACGGGGACGCGACGTTCGGGGGGTCGATGGGAGGCCAGCCGCCCAACAGGCCGGTCGTCGGTATCGCACTCCAACGGTAGACCCACGGGTTCCCGGGTCCGGTCGTCGGGGTATCGACGCCCGGTTGGTAGGCGAGTGGTGGCGGTGCACCCGTACCGGTCCGCCGTCCCGGGTGTTCAGGTTCCATCCCCTCCCGGCGGGCGGAGGTCCACGACCATCCGGGTGCCGGCGCCGTCGACCAGCGGCGACTCGGCGTGGGCGCTCGCTCCCATGGCCGTCGCCAACTCCCGGACGATGGCCAGTCCCAGCCCCGTTCCCGGCCGCCGGGCCCCGGCCACGGTCCGATCGGAGGTCACGTGCCGGTCGAACACACGGTCCAGCTGGTCGGGCGGTATGCCCGGCCCGTCGTCGTCCACCCAGATCACGGCTCGCGACGCGTCGCCGGACACGCCCACCACGACGCGGCTCCGGGCGAACGAGGCCGCGTTCTCGACGAGGTTGGCCACGATCTGGCCGAGGCGGTCGCTGTCGGCGACCACCGGGCACGGTCGGTCCGAACCGGCGGCGAGGTCGAGGGTCAGACCGAGCGAATCTGCCCGGGGGCGGAAACCGCCGACGACCTGGCGGACCTCGTGGGCGGCGTCGACCACTCGCAGCTCGAGGGAGAACCGGTCGGCGTCGAGCCGGGCCAGGTCCAACAGGTCCTGGACGAGGCGCTCGAGTCGCCGTGCCTCGCTGCTGATCACGCCGGCGGCCGCCACCGGGTCCTCGGCCGTTCCGTCGATGACCGCCTCGGAGTAGCCGCGGATCGAGGTCAGCGGGGTGCGCAGCTCGTGGGACACCGACATCAGGAACTGTCGCTCCTGGTCACGGGCGCGGACCAGGGTGGCCCCCATGGTGTTGATCGACTCGGCCAGGCGGGTGAATTCGGGGTCCTCGTGCCCGCCGATCGGCACCGTGGCATCGAGGTCGCCGGCGGCGATCCGCCCGGTGGTGGCGACCGCCGCCACGAGGGGCCGGGTGAACCGCCGGGCCAGCGCCGCGGCCACCAGTGCCGCGGCCACCGCCGCGCCGACACCGATCCAGGCGAAGTAGCGGACGCCGTTGACGGGACTGTGGATCTGTCGGGAGACCACCAGCACGGGGATGCCCGCCGTCTGCGCCTGGAGCGGCGTGGGCACCGCCGAGTAGGCCAGCAGGGATGCCGTGTGGCCGGTCACCTGGCGCCCGGCCAGCAGTGCGTCGGGGTGGACCATCGCCGGGGTGAGCCGGGGACCGAGCCCGCCGGTGAACGTCCCGTCGGGTGACAGCAGGACGAACCGCACGGAGGCGAAGCTCCCCGCACTGGTGACGACGGCCAGCTCCCTGCGGAACGAGACCCGGGTGAGGCCGGCGTGGTCCGAGAAGGTCCGGGAGATGGCTTGGGCCTGACGGGCCAGCTCCTGCTGGGCCGTGGACACCGTCGCCCGTCGGATCAGCACATAGCTACCGATGCTGGTGACGGCGACGGCCACCACCACCAGAGCGATGCTGGTGATCGTCAGGCGGCGCCTCACGTCGGTCCCGACGGAGCGCGACCTCGAACCGGCGATCCGACCGTCATCCTCATCCGAGCCGGTAGCCGACGCCCCAGACGGTGGCGAGCGGCAGGTCGGCGCCGAGCTTCTTGCGGAGCTGGCGCACGTGGACGTCCACGGTGCGTTCGTCGCCGTACCAGTCGAGACCCCAGACTCCGTCCAACAACTGCTGACGCGACAGGGCCAGGCCCTCGTTCTGGACGAGGAAGGCGAGCAGGTCGAACTCGCGGGTGGCGAGCGCCACCACCTCACGGTCGACCCGCGCCTCGCGGCGGGCGACGTCGATGGCCACGTTCCCGTAGCCGGCCACGACAGGGGTCGGGGTCTGGGACCCGGTCGTGCGCCGCAGGATGGCATGCACGCGGGCGACGAGCTCCCGGGCGCTGAAGGGCTTGGTGACGTAGTCGTCGGCGCCCAACTCGAGTCCGAGGATCCGGTCCACCTCGTCGTCGCGGGCGCTCAGGATGAGCACCGGGATCGAGGGCGTGCGGGCGGCGAGCTTGCGACAGACGTCCAGGCCGTCGAGTTCGCCCGGCAGGCCGATATCGACCACGACGAGACGCGGGCCCTCCCGTGCGACGACGGCCAGTCCGGTCTCGGCGTCGTCCGCCTGGAGCACCCGGAACCCGTCCCGGCGCAGGTACATGGCGACCAGGTCGCTGATGTTGTGGTCGTCCTCGATGACCACGATGCAGACCTCGGTGCTCGGCATCGGTCCAGCCTGCCATCCGGGACGGCGGGGACGGTGCCATGGTTAGGGAAGTGTGAGGGCACCCACCACCGGCAACCGACGGGCCACCGGTAGGCTGGCCGTCGATGCCGGCCTACCTCGACTCGATCCTCGTCGCCCACCGCGCCGCCGCCGCCACGGACGAGCGCGTCGTCGGCGCCGTGGTGGAGCAGGTCCGTGACCTGGCTCGACGGGACGACGGCGTCGGTCGTCGTGACTTCGTCGGGTCCCTGGTGGCGGGCCGGACCCACCGCGGCATGGCCGTGATCTCGGAGGTCAAGCGTCGGTCACCGTCCAAGGGTGCGCTCGACCTGGAGCTCGATCCGGCCGCCGTGGCCGTGGCCTACGAGGCCGGTGGCGCCTCCTGCCTGTCGGTCCTGACCGACGGGGAGTTCTTCGGGGGCAGCCCGGCCGATCTGGTCGCGGCCCGGGCCGCGTGCGCGCTGCCCGTACTGCGCAAGGATTTCACCGTCGGGCCGCTCGACGTGTGCGATGCCCGCACGATGGGTGCCGACGCCGTCCTGCTCATCGTGGCCGCCCTGGACGACACGGAGCTGGGCTCGCTCGTGGCACTGGCACTCGACCTCGGACTGGACCCGCTGGTCGAGGTCCACGACGAGTCTGAGCTGGACCGGGCGCTCGCCGTCGGCGCCTCGCTCGTCGGGGTGAACCAGCGCGACCTGCGGACATTCGAGGTCGACCGGGAACGGGCGCTGCGGATGGGGGAGCGGATGCCGGCCGACGTGGTGGCCGTGGCCGAGTCCGGCATCCGCGACGCCGCCGATGTCGGGCGCCTGGCCGCGGCCGGGTACACGGCGGTACTGGTGGGGGAGGCACTGGTCCGGTCGTCCGACCGGACTTCGGCCGTGGACGGACTGCTGGGCGCGCGGACATGACCTCGGGATTCCCCGACACGTCCGACGGACCCGAACTCTTCGTCAAGATCTGCGGTGTCACCTCCGAGGCCGACGCCCTCCTGGCCGTCGGCATGGGCGCGTCGGCCGTCGGGTTCCTCTTCGCACCGTCGCCTCGCCAGATGGCGCCGGCGGCCGTGGCCGATATCGTCAAACGACTCCCCCACGAGACGGTCACGGTGGGCGTGTTCCGGGACGAGTCCCCCCGCCGGGTGGTCGAGATCGCCGGACAGATCGGCCTGCGGGCCGTCCAGCTGCACGGGTTCGAGTCGGCCGAGGACACCCGGTGGGTGGCGGAGCGACTGGCCTGGACCATCAAGGCGTTCCCGGCCGGTCATCGGAACATCGAGCGCTTCCCCGGCTACGGGGCCCGGACGCTGCTGATCGACGGGCCGAACCCGGGCTCGGGCGAGCTCTTCGACTGGCGGCTCGCCGAGGGGGTGGTCGACCCCGGACGCCTCCTGGTGTCCGGTGGGCTCCGACCCGAAAACGTGGCCGCCGCCGTGGCCCACCTCCACCCCTGGGGGGTGGACGTGGCCAGTGGCGTCGAGTCCGCTCCGGGGGTGAAGGACCCCGGGAAGGTACGGGACTTCGTGGCCGCCGCCCGCGAGGCGGGCCGCCGGGTCCTCGAGGAGCGGCGGCCCGACGGTCTGATCCCCGACGACGAGTCCTTCGACCTCGGTGGCCGGCGGGTCACCGACCTCTTCGACTGGCAGGACGATACGTGACCGGCGCGAACCACACCGCACGTGCCGGCCCCGCCGAGACCGACCACGTCCCACCCACTAGGACTGCGAGCTGCACGCGATGAGCACCTACACCACCCGGACCGCCCCCATCATGGGCGACCCGGGCCCCTCGGGCCGCTTCGGTGACTACGGCGGCCGGTACGTCCCCGAGTCGCTGGTCCCGGCCTGTCTCGAGCTCGAAGCGGCCTTCCGCGCGGCCTGGGCCGACCCGACGTTCCACGCGGAGTTCGAGTCGATCCTGAGGAATTACGGCGGTCGGCCCACCCCGGTGACCGAGTGCGGCCGATTGTCCGAGGAACTCGGCATCCGGGTCCTCCTGAAACGAGAGGACCTCACCCACACCGGCTCCCACAAGTTGAACAACGTCGTCGGGCAGGGTCTCCTGGCCCGACGGATGGGAAAGCGCAAGCTGATCGCCGAGACGGGTGCCGGCCAACACGGGGTGGCGACCGCCACCGCCGCCGCCCTGTTCGGGATGGAGTGCATCGTCTACATGGGCGAGATCGACACTCGGCGCCAGGAACTCAACGTGTTCCGCATGGAGCTGCTGGGCGCCACCGTTGTACCGGTGACCAGCGGGAGCCGGACGCTGAAGGACGCGGTCAACGAGGCGATGCGCGCGTGGGTGGCGTCGGTGGCCGACACCCACTATTGCCTCGGTTCGGTGATGGGCCCCCATCCCTATCCGTGGATGGTGCGCGAATTCCAGCGGGTCATCGGCGACGAGGCCCGGGAGCAGTCCCGGTCGGCGCTCGGACGGGACCCCGACGTGGTCGTCGCCTGTGCGGGGGGCGGGTCGAACGCGGCCGGTATCTTCGCCGGGTTCGCCGATGCCACCGCATCCGAGCTGGTGGCGGTGGAGGCCGAGGGTGGTGCCGCGGCCACCACCGGCATCCCCGGGGTGCTCCACGGGATGCGTAGCAACCTGATCCAGGACGAGGCCGGGCAGATCCTCGAGGCCGAGTCGATCTCGGCGGGGCTCGACTATCCGGGCATCGGGCCCGAGCACGCCCACCTGGCCGAGATGGGACGGGCGCGCTACGTGTCGGCCGGCGACGATGCGGTGGTGGAGGCGTTCCAGCTCCTGGCCCGCACGGAGGGCATCCTGCCCGCCCTGGAATCGGCCCATGCCCTGGCATGGGTGGTGGCCGCCGCCGGGTCGGGCGAACTCGCCCCGGGGACGACGGTGTTGGTCAATCTGTCGGGTCGGGGCGACAAGGACGTGGCGCAGGTGCGCGACATCCTGCGGGCGCGGGCATGAGCACACCGTCGGCCACGCGGGCGCCGGGCACGCTGGAGTCGGCGCTGCGGACCCGCCGCGACGCGGGGCACAAGCTGCTCATCCCCTACGTCACCGCCGGACTGGACGACGAGTGGTTGCTCGTCCTCGAGGCGCTGGCCGGTGCCGGAGCCGACGCCATCGAGGTGGGCGTGCCCTTCTCCGACCCGATGATCGACGGCCCCGTCATCCAGTCGGCGTCCATGCGGGCCCTCGACCGGGGCACGACGCCCGAGGGGGTGCTCGCCGACCTGAGCCGCCTCGGGTTCGGGGTGCCGCTCGTGGTGATGACCTACTACAACCTCGTCTACCGGGCCGGTCACGCCCGCATCGCGGGGTCCATGCGACAAGCGGGTGTGCGCGGAGCCATCATCCCCGACCTGCCGCTCGAGGAGGCCGGCGCCTGGACGGCCGCCGCCGACCCCGAGGACGTCGCCACGGTGCTGCTGGTGGCACCGACGACCCCGGACGACCGGATCGGCGAGATCTGTGAGCGCTCGCGCGGCTTCGTGTACGCCGTCGGTCGCATGGGCGTCACCGGCGAGCAGGCCGTGCTGGCCGAGTCGGCCCGCGCCGTTGCCGGGCGGATCCTGGCGGTGACGGACCTCCCGGTCTGCGTCGGGATCGGTGTGTCCACTCCCGATCAGGCCGCGTCCGTGTGCGAGGTGGCCGACGGGGTGATCGTCGGATCGGCCCTGGTGCGCCGACTGCTCGAGGGGGCCGGCCCGGACGGCGCCGCCGAGTTCGTCGGTTCGCTGCGTGCCGCCCTCGACGCCGGCTGACCGCGCGATGGCGGGCGACGGCGACCAAACGGGTCGACCGCGGACGCGCCGCCGCGCGCTGTCCCGGGGGCATCCGCACCCGTCCGAGGCGCGGACCGGCTGCCGCCCGATGTCACTCGGCGTGGTCGGAGGAGGGCACCGGCCCCGCATCTGACCGCCATGCGTGGTGCCCGGAGCGGGCGAGGGGGAGCACGGCTACCTTCACCCCATGCTCGGAGGTCGGCGGATCGGCAGGTGGCGACGCACTGCCCTCCCGGTCGTGGGGCGGCTCCACCTGGCGCTGGTCGACCTCATCGCCGACATCGGTGAGCCGGCCGAGGTCGTCCTCGAGGCGTGTGCCCGTCTCGACCTCCGGATCACCGAACTCGACCGGTGGCTGCTTCGGCACCCGTGCCCGGGCCCGTGGACCGAGCAGAGCGTCCGGGACCTCGTCGGCGCCTGCGCCGGCTTGTGGGCGACGACGGTCCACGTGGCGCACCGGACACCGGCCGGGATCGATGCCGGCTCCTCCCACCTGTCGGCGTCGTGCACCGCCGAGATGTCCGCACGGGTGGACGCGCTCGAGTGCGCGTTGGCGGGCGCCCAGCGCGCCGGGCTGCTCTGATCCGGAACCCGTCCCGGCGACCGGGGCGGGTGGCCCCGGGCCGGATCAGCCGCCCGAGCTCCGCCGGTCGCCACGTCCGGCCCGACCCGGACGGACGATGCGGTAGACGGCCGTGACGAGCGGTAGCCGGCGGCGGTGCTGGTGGGCCTCGAGGCGCTTGGCGATGAGTTCGCGGCGTTCCTGGAGGTCGCGGAAGGTGATGGCGTCCGACTCCTCGGTGAATCCCATGGCCGCCCGGTAGCCGTCCAGGTCGATGGTGTCGGCCGACACCTCGAATCCGACCTCACGGGCGATCCGCTCACCGTGGCGCTGGGTGAAGTAGGTCACGACGGCCACGATCTCGCCCAGGATGTCGACATCGGGGGCCATGGTGGCCATGGCCCCGTTCAGGAACAGCATGTTCTTGACGAAGAGCATGAGCTCCTTGGGGAGCCGGGCGCCGTAGCCGAGGAGGGCCTTGGTCACCTCGCGCAGCTCGGTCACCATCTCCTCGGCGGTCAGGGTGGTCGGGTCGATGGGCGGGCGGTCGAGGTTGAGGTCCGCGATGACGGCGTCGACGTCGCTGTCGGCGGGCAGTGCGCCCAGGTCGCGGAGGGCCTCGACCTGGACGGTCACGTTGTTCGTGCTCGCACCCATCTGGAGGCGCAGGAACGCCTGCCGCTTGCGCTCGTCGAGGCGGGCGGTGATACCGAAGTCGAGCAGGGCGACCGTGCCGTCCGGCTGCACCCGGAGGTTGCCGCCGTGGAGGTCCCCGTGGAAGACGCCGTAGAGGAGGGCGCCCTCGAGGAAGGCGATGAGGCTGGAGCGGAGCACGGCGGCGGTGTCGATCCCCGCAAACCGCATGGCCTCCGCGTCGCCCCACGAGAATCCGTGGAGATGTTCCATGACCAGTACCCGCCGGGTGACGAGGTCGGGGTGGGGACGGGGCACCACCACGGTGCGCTGGCCGGTACCGGCGAACACCTCGGCGATGTCCAGCATGTTCTGGGCCTCGAGGCGGAAGTCGAGCTCTTCCACGATCGTCTCGGCGAACAGCTCGACGAGCGCCGGCGGGTTGGTGAGCGCCGCCACCGGGATCCGCCCGACGAGGAACGGGGCGATCCACGCCATGGCGGCGACGTCGAGGCGGACCAGCGGTGCGACCCGGTCGCGCTGGACCTTGACCACGACCCGCTCGCCGGTCCGCAGGGTGGCCGCGTGGACCTGGGCGATCGACGCGGAAGCGAGGGGCCGGCGGTCGAACGAGGCGAACACCTGGGCCAGCGGTCGGCCCAGGTCCGATTCGACGGTCCGCCGGACCACCGCGAACGGTTCGGGCGGCACCCGGTCGCGGAGGAGCCGGAACTCCCGGACCAGCTCCTCGGGGAAGATCCCCTCGCCCGAGGAGATGATCTGGCCGAGTTTGATGTAGGTCGGACCCAGGTGCTCGAAGGCCGGCCGAAGGCGACGGGACAACCCGGCCCGCGACAGGGGTGTGCCCCGTTCCTTCGCGCCCCACACCACCAGGGCGGCCCCGAGCCGGACGGCGACGGTGAACACCCGACCCACGGAGGGAAGGCGCTGGGGATGGACGAGGGTCCGGGCCAGCTCTGCGGCCCGGACCCGCAGTTCGGCGATGTCGGGGTCGTCGCCGTGTGCGAAGCGCCATGGCATGGCCTCGGGCTCGACGATCCACGGGGCGTCCGGGGTGAAGGCACCGATGGCCAGGTCGGGAGGGTCCTCTGGGCCGGGCACGTAGGCCAGGGCTTCGGCAGCGTCGATCATCGGACCCCCACGGTAGGTGCTGGACGAAGGGGACCGGACGTCACCGGTGCCCCCGAGGCGGCCAGGTGGTCGCCCGCCAGGAGGTGGGCGGACCCCGGGCCGGTTGGGCGTCAACCGGGCGAGATGACCAGGCAACCGTTGTGGCCCCCGAACCCGAACGAGTTGGAGAGGACGGGGCCGGGCACCCACGGCCGGGCGGTGGGTGCCACGATGTCGAGGTGGATGTCGGGGTCGGGCTCCTGGTAGCCGAACGTCGGGGGGATGCTGGCGTGCCGGATGGTCAGGACGGCGGCCACCGCCTCGATGGCTCCGCTGGCCCCGAGGCCGTGCCCGGTCACGCCTTTGGTCGAGGTCACCGGAGGGGAGTCGGCACCGAACACCTTGCCGATGGCGTCGGACTCCGCCTGGTCGTTGAGCGGCGTGGAGGTCCCGTGGGCGTTGATGTGGCGGACCTGGTCCGGCCGGATGCTGGCGTCGCGCATGGCCTCCAGCATGCAGGCGGACGCTCCCGATCCTCCGGGTGCGGGGGCGGTGACGTGGTGGGCGTCCGCCGTGCTCCCGGCCCCGGACAGTTCGCCGTAGACGTACGCTCCACGGGCCACCGCCCGGTCCCAGTCCTCGAACACGAGCGCGCCGGCGCCCTCGGTCATGACGAAACCGTCTCGGCGGACGTCGAAGGGTCGGGAGTGGCCGGTCGTGGACAGCGCGGTCATGTTGGCGAAGGCGGCGATCCCCACGTTGGTCATGCCGGCCTCGGCCGCACCCCCGATGGCCACGTCGCACCGGCCCGAGGCGACCAGGCGGGCTGCGTGGGCGATGCTGTGGGCGCCCGCCGCACACGCGGTGATGACCGTTTCGGACGGTCCGTGCCAGCCGAGGCGCATGGAAACGGCCGCGGCGCCGGCGTTGGACATCATCATCGGCACCAACCGGGGCGACACCCGGCCGGCGCCCTTGTCCGCGTAGACCAGGATCTGGGTCTCGAGCGACTGCAGACCGCCGACACCGGTCCCCATGATCACGCCGGAGCGCCCGGGGTCGGCCTCCAGCGCCCCGGCGTCCTCGAGCGCCATGTCGGCGACGGCCACGCTGAACTGGGCGAAGCGGTCGAGGGTTCGGCTCTCCTTGGACGTGAACCACCGATCGGGGTCGAAGTCGCGCACCCGCCGCTCGCCCTCGGGGGCAGGCCGATGCAGGCCCTCCCAGAAGGCGTCGGCACCGACACCGCAGCAGGCGAGCACGCCGATGCCGGTGATGGCGACCCGCCGACCCGCGACCGGGCCGTCCGGGCCCATGCCCAGGAGCATCAGATCTTGGCGACGATCAGGTCGAATGCCTGGCCGATCGTCTCGATCCCCTCGAGCTCCGACTCGTTGACGTCGACGTCGAAGGTCTCCTCGAGGGCCATCACCAGCTCGACCAGGTCGAGGCTGTCGGCGTCCAGATCCTCGGCGAATCGGGCGTCCTTGGTGATCTTGTCCTCGGGCACCTGGAGTACCTCCACCGCGCACTGCCGGAACTTCTCGAACGTCTCGTCGTTGCTCACTGCTTCTCCTTGGTCGGTGTGTCGGTCGTGGTCGGTGTGTCGGTCGTGGTCGCGTGGAGTCCGGGCGTGGTGCGGGCGCCCGCTGTGTCCCACCGGGGCCATGTTGTCGGGTCCGGTGGGTGCTGTGCCAGACGGCACGGCGCTCCCTCCGTCAGAGGCCCATGGCGAGACCGCCGTCGACGGGGAGCACCGCCCCGGTGATGTAGCCGGCGGCGCCCGAGGCCAGGAAGCCGACGACGCCGGCCACCTCCTCGGGTGCCGCCACCCGTCCGAGCGGTACCCGCGCGGCGAACTCGGCCCGCGCCGGTTCTGCGAGCCCGGCCAGCATATGCGTCTCGACCAGTCCGGGGGCGACGACGTTGACGGTGATCGAACGGCTGGCGACCTCACGGGCGAGGGACCTGGCCATACCGACCAGCCCTGCCTTGGAGGCGGCGTAGTTCGCCTGACCGGCCGATCCGACGAAGGCTCCGACCGACGACATCAGGACCACCCGACCGCGGTGGAGTCGGATCATCTTCGCGAGCGCCCTGCGGGTGACCCGGAACGCGGCGGTGAGGTTGGTGTCGATGACTTCGGACCAGGCATCGTCGGACATCCGGAGGGCGAGGGTGTCCCTGGTGATCCCGGCGTTGGCGACGAGCACCTCGACCGGCCCCCAGGCCTCCTCGACGGCGGTGAAGGCGGCCTCCACCTGGTCGGAACGGCAGACGTCCGCGGTCAGACACAGGAATCGATCGGGGCCCGCACCCAGGTCCCGCTCGGTGGTACCGGTACGCGAGGTGATGGCCACCCGGTCGCCGTTGGCCAGGAACCACTCGGCACACGCCAGCCCGATCCCGCGGGAACCACCGGTCACGAGCACCACCCGTCCACCGTCAGTGGAGGTCCGGTCCGGCTCGGTCCGGCCCCGGGGTCGTCCCCTGCCGCCGGTGTCGTGGCCCGCCGTCACGGGCGGGCCGCCCGGGTACGGACCCAGGCCACCGGCTGGCCCTCGACCACCCGCTCGCCGCGCACGGCGAGCCACCGCACGAGGATCCCCTCGAACGGTGTGCGCACGTCGGTGAGACCCACGGTCCCGACCCGGTCGCCCACGGCCAGCACCGATCCGGGCTCCGCCCCGGCCCCGCTGCCGGGGGCGGCGTTCGCCTCGGCCAGTGCCGTCCGCTCCAGCGCCGCCAACGCTGCATCGGGCTCGAACACCCCGGGGGCTGGGCTCACCACCACCCGCTCCGAGGTGTAGAGGTGCTCGCCCTGGTTGGCGGGAGAGCCCGCCCCCCAGTCGTCGCCACCGGCCACGGTGTCCATGAGCTTGTCGAGGTCGTCGGGCACGGCGACAGAGACGCCGCGGACGTCAGGGGTCGCCCGACGCACCATGCCGGTGAGCACCCCACCGGGGCCGAGTTCCGCGATCAGCGTGGCGCCGCGTCCGCTCAGCGACTCGAGCGACTGCCGCCACCGTACGGGGCTGCACAGCTGGGCCGACAGCAGTCCGGGCCATTCGCCGGCGTCGGCGTGGACCCGGGCGTCCACGTTGGCGACCACCGGGACCTCGGGTGCATGGAACGTGACGGATTCGAGCCGCCGCCGGAGTCGGGTACGGGCGGGGAGCATCATCGGGGTGTGGAACGCGCCCGACACGGGGATCGGGAGCACCTTGCGGGCGCCGAGTTCCTTGGCGTGGACGGTGGCGGCGGCGATGCCCGCCTCCGTGCCGGCGATGACCACCTGGCCCGGGGCGTTGTAGTTGGCCACCCATACGTCGGTTTCGGCCCGCTGGCACGCGGCCTCGGCATCGTCGTCGGCGATCCCGATCAGGGCGGCCATGGTGCCGGGCTCGGTGTCGGCGGCGCCCTGCATGGCGTCCCCCCGTTCGATCACCAGCGAGGTGCCGTCGGCGAGGGACAGGGCACCGGTGGCCACGAGGGCCGTGTACTCACCCAGGCTGTGGCCGGCGCATGCGGCGGGCGTGAGGCCCAACCGCTCGACGGCGTCCAGTACGACGAGGCTCATCACGAACGTGGCCAGCTGCGCGTTGGCCGTTCGGGTCAGCTCGTCCATGGGGGCATCGAGGAGCAGGGCCGTCAGGTCGCGCCCGGCGATCTCGGAGGCCTCGTCCGCCACCTCCCAGGAGGGGTGGTCCACCCAGGCGTGTCCCATGCCTGACCGCTGGGATCCCTGTCCCGGGAAGGTGAAGGCGAGCACCCGCAGACTCCTCTTGCAATTCGTCGGACGATCGGTCGCCCGGTGGACACGCCAGTGTGGCACGACGGTGGGCGGCACCGGTGGTTACCGACCGGGCACGTCGACCGTACGGGGCCGAGGCCACCGTCCGGCACCTCCGGGGTCCCGGGGACCCGGCGGTATTCGTGGTGCCCGGGGCGGGACTCGAACCCGCACGCCCTTTCGGACAGTGGATTTTGAGTCCACCGCGTCTGCCATTCCGCCACCCGGGCCAGCGACTGCGCAGCCTATCCTCCGGACCCCGGCGGCCCGTAGGCTCGGGCCGATGGAGGACGCCCCCGCCGACGAGCCGACCCCACGCGGACGGTGGGACTCGGTCGGTACCGGCGCCGGGATGGTCCTCGACGGGGTCGGGCTGGTCCGGGTCGACCTCCCCTTCCTCGCTCCCGTCGGCACGTCGGTGGGCACCCATCGGCGCCGGCCGCTCGTGCTGGTCCACCTGCGGTGCCGCAGCACCGGGACCGGAACCGTGGTCGACGGCTGGGGCGAATGTGCGGCCCTCGGGGACACCGCCTACGACGTCGAGGATGCAGCGGGGGCCTGGTCGACGCTCGAGCGGGTGCTGATCCCCGGCCTGATGGCCACGGCCCGCCCACTCGGGGGACGGGTGCCGACCGCAGGCGCGATGCAGCGGCTCGCCGCCCTCGCCCCCGGCCGCCCACTGGCGTTCGCCGCGCTGGAGGCCGCGGTCGCCGACGCCCATCTGCGGGCGGCTGGAGTTTCTCTGGCCGGGCTGTTGGGGGTGGTTGGGTGCGAAGTCGAGCCTGGGGCAGCGGTCGGGGCGGCCGCAACGCCGGCGGCGCTGGTCGCCGCGGTGGCCGGCCGGGCGGCCGAGGGCTATGCGCGGGTCAAGGTCAAGATCGTGCCGGGTACCGAACTCGCCGCCGTGTCGGCGCTCGTGGAATGGGCCGCCACGGCGACGGGGAACGTGCCGCGGCTGCAGGTCGACGCCAACGGGGCCTACGGACCCGACGACATCGGGCGGCTGGCGGAGCTCGACCGGTTCGGCCTCCTGTGCATCGAGCAGCCCTTCGCCGCGGACGACCTTCCCAGTCACCGGGCCCTCGCCGCGCGGACGGTGACTCCGGTCTGCCTCGATGAGAGCCTCGACGGGCCGGAGGCCGTCCACCACGCGGTGTCCACCGGCGCGTGCTCCGTGGTGTGCGTCAAGCCGTCGCGCCTCGGTGGGATCGGGCGGGCCATCGACGTCCTGGGCTGGTGCACGGCCGCGGGCGTGCCGTGGTGGATCGGCGGGATGTTCGAATCGGGCCTCGGCCGCCGGGTGAACACGGTCCTGGCCGCGCTTGGTGGCACCTCGCTGCCCGGTGATCTCGCCCCACCCGAGGCGTACCTGGCCGCCGACCTCGTCGAGCCGGAGCGGACGCGGGTGGATCCGTCGACCGGGCACCTGGTCGTGGCGGTGTCCGACGTTCCCGGGTTGTCGCCCGCACCGGATCCCGGCGCCCTGGACGAGCATGCGGTGCGGTGGGCCGAGTTCGCGCCCGGAGCCTGACGGACACCGTGGTCGTAGGCACCCGAGCGGCCCGGTGGCGGTGTCCGCCGCCACGTGTCGGACGCGGGGCACACGAGGCGTACAATTGCCCTCCCATGCATCGGACCACCATCGAGCGGCGACTGAGCGACGGCCATCAGCGGCTGCAACGTGCCCGTTCGGAGCTCGCCGTCCTGGACGAGCAGCTCGTGGTGGTGAACGAGATGGCCGACGACACGCGACTGCGTGCCCTCGTGTCCGAGACGCCGGTTGCGGCCAAGGAGCACGACGAGGTGAGCCGCCAGGCCTCGGCCATGCTCCGCACCCGCCAGGCGCTGCTCGATCGCATCGCCGACCTGGAGAGACGGCAGGACGATCTCCTCGAGCGGCTCGTGGTCGGACCTGGTTGAGAACCCCCTGCGGGCGGTACGGTGTCCCCGTGCACGCACGCCGGCGGCCCTCGGCGCGCCCGGGTGTGGCGCATCGGACCAGCAGTGCCCCATCCACCGAGGAGGACGCCACCGCGTGGCAAGGAGCGAAGACACGATGAGCAGGCGAGTGGTCATCGCAGAGGACGAGGCCATCATCCGGCTCGACCTGAAGGAGATCCTGCTCGACGAGGGCTACGAGGTCGTCGGAGAGACGGGCCGCGGCGACGACGCCGTCGACCTGGTGCGCAGGCACCAGCCCGACCTGGTGATCCTGGACGTGAAGATGCCGGGAGCGGACGGGCTCCAGGCGGCGCGCGACATCCGCGACCTCGACCTCAAGGTCGCGGTCCTGATCCTCACCGCCTTCAGTCAACGCAACCTCATCGACGAGGCCCGTGACGCCGGGGTCGCCGCCTACCTGGTCAAGCCGTTCCAGCGGATCGAGTTGATTCCCGCGATCGACCAGGCGGTGGCGCGGTGCGAGCAGGAGTGGGCCATCGACGCCGAGACCCGTCAGGCGGTCGACGACGGGATCGTCGGCACGCAGGCCATGGCCGAGGACAAGCTCGAGACCCGTCGCTTGGTCGACGGTGCGAAGGGTGTGCTCATGGAGCGCCACGGGCTCAACGAGTCCGACGCGTTCGCCTTCGTCCAGAAGACGGCCATGGGCACCCGGTCCCGGATGGTCGACGTGGCCCGCCAGATCCTCGAGGGGACGCTCGAGCCCTAGTTCGAGACGATCCCCACCGTGCCCTCCACTCCCGCGGTTCCCACCGATCCGACACGGCCGCTGATCCTGTTGGACGGTATGTCCCTGGCGTTCCGGGCCTACTTCGCCCTTCCCGACACCCTGAAGACGAGCTCGGGTGCGACCACCAACGCGGTGCACGGTTTCGCCTCCATGGTGTTGAACCTGGTCCGTGACCATCGGCCGGTCGGACTGGCGGTGGCCTTCGACCTCCCGGGGGGTACGTTCCGGGACGAGATCGTGGACGACTACAAGGGTGGTCGGGACGAGACCCCCGCCGACCTGCCCCCGCAGTTCGACATGATCCGCGATCTGCTGGAGGCGTTGGCCGTCCCGGTGGTCTCGGCCGAGGGATTCGAGGCGGACGACGTGCTCGCCACGCTCGCCACCGAGGCCCGCGACCGGGCGCACCCGGTCATCATCGTCACCGGGGACCGTGACTCGTACCAGCTGGTCGAGGACCCCTTCGTCCGAGTCCTCTACAACCGGCGCGGGGTGAGTGACTACGCCCTCTACGACGAGGCCGGCATCGAGGAGCGCACCGGGGTACTTCCGCCGAAGTACCCGCTGCTGGCCGCTCTCCGGGGAGATCCGTCGGACAACCTCCCGGGCGTGCCCGGGGTCGGCGAGAAGACTGCGGCCAAGCTCGTCAACGAGTACGGGGACCTCGACACCCTCTACGCCAACCTCGACGCCCTGTCGCCCAAACTGCGCCAGAATCTGGCCGATCACGCCGCGCGGGTGCGGGTCAACGCCGAGATGATCCCACTGGTGCGCGATGTGCCGCTCGATGTCGACGTCGACGACCTGGTCCTCGGTGGATGGCACCACGACGCGGCGCGCGCCGTGTTCGCCCGGCTCGAGATGAAGGGAGCCTGGGGCCGGTTCGATTCCGCGATGCGGGACGGACTGCTCGGTGCGCCGGCCGAGGGCGAGGGCCCCGAGGAGTCGCCGGCGGGCGAGGAGGACGAGGTCGGGCCGCCGGCCGGGCCCGAGTGGCTCGCGTCGCCCGACTGCACCGTGCCTGCCTCGGCGACGTCG
>JAKAZC010000005.1:22180-25306 GCA_021826655.1 Actinomycetes bacterium
CCCGGTGACGATGATGACCGGGTGCGCCCGGTCGCGGGCCTCGGTGGCGAGCGTGGCGAGCACGTCGTCCGCCTCGAATCCCTCGGCCGTGGCCGCCATCGACGAGCTGGTGGCCGGGGCGCGGGTCGCGGCGGGCACCGTCGCCCTGGCCCCCCGGTGGGAGGGCGATCCCGGCCGCTCCCCGCTGCTGGGACTGGCACTGGTCGCCGAGCCCGTCGATCCGTCGGACCCCTCGCCCGGTGTCCTTCTCGGCACCCACACCGGGGGACCGCTGGTGGCCGAGCCCGAGGTGCGCACCGCCCTGGCCGCGGCCGTCGGACCCGACGGGGTGGGAGTGGTGGCCCACGATGCCAAGGAGCTGATGCGGAGCCTGCTCCCGGTCGGCGTCGACGTGACCGACCTGGTGGTCGACACGGCCGTGGCCGCCTACCTTCTGGACCCGTCCGAGGACCAGTACCGCCTGTCAGATCTGGCGCAGCGCTTCCTGGGTGTGGGGATCGACGACGGCGCGGTCCGCGCCGGCCAGGGTGCATTCGCCCTCGAACCGGAAGCCGGTGGGCCCGAAGGGGAAGGCGGGGCACCCGACCGGACGGGGCTCGGACTGATGCGGTCGGCGGCCGTCCTCGCCCGGTTGCGGGCACCGTTGTGTGAGGCGCTCGACGCGGTGGGGGAACGCCAGCTCTTCGACGACATGGAGCGACCGCTGGTGCGGGTGCTGGCCCGGATGGAAGTGGTGGGCGTCCCGGTCGACCGCAGTGTGCTCCGGTCGATCGCCGCCGAGCTGACGGCCGAGTGCCGGTCGCTCGAGGTCGCCATGCACGAGCTGGCCGGCGGTCCGTTCAACGTCAATTCGGTCAAGCAACTGCGCACCGTGCTCTACGACGACCTCGGGCTCTCGCCGGGCCGCCGGACCAAGACCGGCTTCTCGACCGACGCCCGTACCCTCGAGTCGCTGCGAGGTCAGCATCCGATCATCGAGGTCCTGCTCCGCTACCGCGAGGTGGAGAAGCTTCGTTCCACCTACGGCGAGAGCCTGGCCGCCGAGGTCGCCCCCGACGGTCGGATACACGCCACCTTCCGCCAGACGGTGGCCCGGACCGGTCGCCTGTCGTCGGACCGTCCGAACCTGCACAACATCCCGGTGCGCACCGACGAGGGCCGCCGGTTCCGCGAGGCGTTCGTGCCGTCGGCCGGCCGGCGACTCCTGGTGGCCGACTACGACCAGGTCGAGCTCCGGGCCATCGCCCACCTCTCCGGCGACCCCGGGCTCACCGCGGCCTTCGCCGCGGGCGAGGACATCCACCGCACGGTGGCCGCCCGGGTGTTCGGGGTCGACCGGGACGAGGTCACCCACGAACAGCGGTCGACTGCCAAGATGGTCTCCTACGGCCTGGCCTACGGGATGGAGGCCTACGGGCTCGCCCAGCGGCTGGGCGTTCCGGTCGAGGAGGCAAGGGGCATCCTCGACGCCTTCTTCGGTGCCTTCCCCTCGGTCCACGACTACATGGACGAGGCCGTGGCCGAGGCCCGGTCCAACGGGTACACCATGACCGCCTTCGGCCGGCGACGTCCGCTCCCGGACCTCTCCTCGTCCAACCACCAGGTCCGTCAGGCCGCCGAGCGCCAGGCGATGAACGCGGGGATCCAGGGGCTGGCCGCCGACCTGTTCAAGATGGCGTTGATCCGGCTAGATTCGGGACTCGAGGAGGGCGGCTACCGGTCCGACCTGGTCCTCCAGGTCCACGACGAGGTCCTGGTGGACGTGGAGCCCGACGAGGCGGATGCCGTCGAGGCCCTGACCCGCACGGCGCTGACCGGTGCCGTGGATCTGTCGGTCCCCCTCGAGGTCGCCATGTCGTGGGGTGCCTCGTGGGCCGAGGCGAAGGGCTGACCGGACCACCCCGGACGCCTCGCACGGCACCACCGCGGGACCGGAGGTGCCGGCCACGGCCCCGACCTGCGGCTCCGTCGTCGGATCGCGCTAGGATTACTCTCCTGTCACCACGAGGTGGCACCCGTCTCACCGCCCCGCGCCGGCCCAGCCGTCGGTCCGGGGCGCACCCGCCCGGAAAGCGAGCTACCTACCTGATGTCCGATACCCACTTCGTGCCCTCCGGCACAGACCTGCTGTCCCCCGAGGCCATGGGTCACTTCGACGAGAACGGGGTGTACATCCCCCGTGCCATCACCGAGGACGACCTCGGCGGAGGCTCCCTCGAAGACGCCATGACCGGAACCATCGTCGAGTTCGAGGACGGTGACCTCGTCGAGGGCACCGTGGTCAAGATCGACCGTGACGAAGTCCTGCTCGACATCGGATTCAAGTCCGAGGGCGTCATCCCCGTCCGAGAGCTGTCGATCCGCAACGACGTCGACCCGTCCGAGATCGTCACCCTCGGCGAGGCCGTCGAGGCCCTCGTGCTCCAGAAGGAGGACAAGGAGGGTCGCCTCATCCTGTCCAAGAAGCGCGCCCAGTACGAGCGCGCCTGGGGCACGATCGAGAAGCTGAAGGAGGCCGACGAGGTCGTCACCGGCCCGGTAATCGAGGTGGTCAAGGGTGGTCTGATCGTCGACATCGGGCTGCGCGGCTTCCTGCCGGCATCCCTCGTCGAGCTGCGCCGCGTGCGGGAGCTGCAGCCCTACGTGGGCCGGACGATCGAGGCCAAGATCATCGAGCTCGACCGCAACCGCAACAACGTGGTGCTTTCCCGCCGGGCGTGGCTGGAGGAGACCCAGAAGGAGCAGCGGGGCGAGTTCCTGGTCAACCTCAAGCCAGGCGAGCGCCGTCGTGGCGTCGTGTCCTCCGTCGTCAATTTCGGTGCCTTCGTGGATTTGGGCGGCATGGACGGCCTCGTGCACGTGTCCGAGCTGTCGTGGAAGCACGTCGACCACCCGTCCTCGGTGGTGTCGGTGGGCGACGAGATCGACGTCGAGGTCCTCGACGTCGATTTGTCCAAGGAGCGGATCAGCCTCTCGCTCAAGGCCACCCAGACCGACCCGTGGCAGGAGTTCGCCAACTCCCACCAGGTCGGCGAGCTGGTCTACGGCCGCATCACCAAGCTGGTGCCCTTCGGTTCGTTCGTCCAGGTGGGCGACGGCATCGAGGGTCTCGTCCACATCTCGGAG
>JAKAZC010000207.1 GCA_021826655.1 Actinomycetes bacterium
CCTCGTCGGAACTGCGACCCGTCCATAGTCCGGACCGTCTTGTTCGGCCCGGCGGCCTTCCGGTGGCCAGGCCCTGCCGCGAGCGGCCCGGAGAAGCTCCAGCTCCCAATGGTGCTGCGGGCACGTCGACTGCCGCCCGGTTCGAGCTGTCCGTGTCGGCATTGTAATACCGCTGTAGTGCGCTGCAAGCCACCCCACGCGGCCCTGCCGCAAACCGCACAGCTGAAGATATCCCTCGTGGGCCGGGGAGGATTCGAACCTCCGTAGGCTGTGCCGGCAGATTTACAGTCTGCTTCCTTTGGCCACTCGGACACCGACCCGTGGCCGAGGATAGCGCCGGTGGAGGCGGCCGGTCGCCAGGGGACGGCGGCCGCGCCTCCGCCGGCGGAGGCGGCCGCGGCGCCGGCCGGGACGGTGGCTCCGTCGCCGCGACGGAGGGTCCCCCTCGGTACGCTGTCGGCCATGCCCACGTTCGACATCGTCTCGGAAGTCGACCTTCAGGAGGTCCGGAACGCGGTGGACCAGGCAAATCGCGAGGCCTCCACCCGCTTCGACTTCAAGAACACCGACTCAGCCGTGGATCTCGGCGAGAAGGAGCTGGTGCTCCGATCCTCCACCGAGGACCGCCTGCGGGCGCTGGAGCAAGTGCTCGAGGAGAAGCTGGTGAAGCGCCAGGTGTCGCTGAAGGCACTCGATCCCGGCAAGATCGAGGAAGCGAGCAAGGGGGCCGCCCGCCAGCGGATCGGGATCAGGGCGGGGATCTCGCAGGAGCACGCCAAACGCCTCAACCGGTTCATAAAGGACCTGGGGCTCAAGGGTGTGAGCTCCCAGACGCAGGGCGATCAGCTCCGGGTCACGGGCAAGAAGCGGGACGACCTGCAGGCGGTGATCGAGGCCTGCAAGGCCGAGGACTTCGGGATCCCCCTGCAGTTCAACAACTTCCGGGACTAGTTCGACACCTTCCCGGACGGGCGCCGACGGTCACCTGCGGCGGCCCGCGTCACCGGACGGCGCCGCTGTGCTCCTCGGCGTCGAGCTCCTCGTCGATCTCGTCGAGGAGCGGCTGCACGTGGAAGAGCCGGTTGAACAGCATCAGCTTGAGCACCCAGAACAACCCGAACGAGAAGACGTTCGCCGCGAGGACGAGCGCGGTCAGCTCGGCGTGCCCGAGGTGGTGGGTGTTGCCGATATGGCGGGCCACCGACGCACCGACGATGGAGAACGCAATGCCGATCGCCGCCATCATCCAGAACGGCAGGACCTCCTTGGCGAGATGCGACCGGCCGGTCTTCCCCCAGGCCCACCGTCGGTTGAGCCAGTAGGAGGGGAAGGTCGCCACGACGTTGGCGAACACCGTGCTGGGCACCTCGGACCAGAGCTGGAGGATCCCGTACACGATGAGGAGCACGGTGAACGAGGCCGCCGTCGAGATCACCGAGACCATCGAGTAGCGGAAGATCTTCTTCCCCTCGTGCGTGTGCAGCCACTCCCACCCACGCCAGGCCCAGGTCACCATCGGTGTCACTCTATCCGGGCCGGCCGCGCCACCCCGATCACCGGAAAAGACCACCGTCATGTTCCCAAGCCTGCGAACATGACGGGGTGAGCGAGTCCCTCGACTTCCTTGTCCGCCTCCTCGACCTCGAGAAGATCGAGGACAACGTCTTCCGCGGGGTCCAGCCCGCCGAGGCGCGCCAGAGGGTCTTCGGGGGCCAGGTGGCCGGCCAGGCCCTCATGGCGGCCGGGCACACGGTGGGGCTCCGCCGGGTGCACTCCCTCCACGCCTACTTCCTGCGGCCCGGCGACCCGACGATCCCCATCCTGTACGAGGTGGACCGGATCCGGGACGGGAAGTCCTTCACGACCCGTCGGGTGATCGCCATCCAGCACGGCGAGGCCATCTTCAACATGGCCTGCTCCTTCCACGGGGACGAGGCGGGCCTCGACCACCAGATCACCATGCCCGACGTCCCCCCGCCGGAAGGGATCGCCTCGCTCCCGGACCGGCTGGCCCCCTGGCGCTCCGAGCTCGGACGTGGTTCGACCGGCCCCATCCCATCGACCAGCGCTACATCGGCGCGCTCCCCTCCCGCAGGACCGAGGCGGACGACCCCTGCCAGCGCCTCTGGATCCGGGCCGACGGCGACCTTCCCGACGACCCGCTGCTCCACGCGTCCGTCGCCGCCTACGCGTCGGACATGTCGCTGTTCGACGCGATCCTCGCCCCGCACCCGGGCCAGTGGGAGGCCTCCGACTTCATGGCGGCGAGCATCGACCACTGCATGTGGTTCCACCGGCCCTTCCGGGCCGACGAGTGGCTCCTCTTCGACACCGAGTCGCCGCTGGCGGCCGGAGGCCGGGGCCTGGCCAGGGGCTACCTGTTCGACCGGTCCGGGCGCCTGGTGGTGTCGATGGTGCAGGAGGGGCTGACGCGGGTCCTGCGCTGACTGCCGCCGCTCAGCGCCGCTCGGCCGGCACCCCGCCGCTCAGCGCCGTTCGGCCGGCACGTAGTCGCGCGCGTCGACGCCGGTGTAGAGCTGCCGGGGACGGGCGATCTTCGAGTCCTGGTCGAGCATCTCCTGCCAGTGGGCCAGCCAGCCCGAGGTCCGGGGGATGGCGAAGAGCACCGGGAACATCTCGAGGGGGAAGCCCATCGCCTGGTAGATCAGCCCGGAGTAGAAGTCGACGTTGGGGTACAGCCGCCTCGACGTGAAGTACTCGTCGGAGAGGGCGATCTCCTCGAGCTTGAGGGCGATGTCGAGCAGCGGGTTCTTCCCGGTCACCTCGAACACCTGATCGGCCGTCCGCTTGATGATGGTCGCCCGGGGGTCGTAGCTCTTGTAGACGCGGTGGCCGAACCCCTGCAGGCGGCCACCCTGACCGCTCTTGACCGACTCGATGAACGCCGGCACGTTCTCGATGCTGCCGATCGACGCCAGCATCTTTATGACGGCCTCGTTCGCGCCGCCGTGGCGCGGGCCGTACAGGGCGGCGGCGGCGGCGGCCGTTGCGGAATAGGGGTCGGAGTGGGACGACCCGACGACCCGCATCGCCGTGGTCGAGCAGTTCTGCTCGTGGTCGGCGTGAAGGATGAAGAGGATGTCGAGCGCCCTCGTCAGGACCGGGTCCGCCTCGAACCGCGGCTCGGCCACCTTCCACATCATCGACAGGAAGTTGCCGGCGAAGTCGAGCGAGTTGTCCGGGTAGACGAACGGCATCCCGATGCTGAACCGGTGGGCCGCAGCCGCCAGGGTCGGCATCTTGGCGATGAGGCGGGTGATCTGCTTCGCCCGGGCCTCGGCGTCGAAGATCTCCTTGGCGTCGAGGTAGAAGGTCGACAGGGCGGCCACGGCGGAGACCAGCATCCCCATGGGGTGTGCGTCGTAGTGGAACCCGTCGAGGAAGCGCTTGCGCACGTTCTCGTGGATGAAGGTGTGGTACGTGATCTCGTGCTTCCACGCGTCGAACTGCTCGGGGGTCGGGAGCTCGCCGTGCAGGAGGAGGTACGCGACTTCGAGGTAGCTCGAGTGCTCGGCGAGCTGCTCGATCGGGTAGCCCCGGTAGCGGAGGACGCCCGCTTCCCCGTCGAGGTAGGTGATGGAGCTCTGGCAGGCGGCCGTCGACATGAACCCGGGGTCGTAGAACCAGATCCCCGGCAGCAATTTCGACCACTCGGTGGCAGCGACGCCGCCGTCGCTGATCGGGATCTCCACGGACTCGCCCGTGCGGTTGTCGGTGATGGTGATGCTTTCGGCCACGAGAGTGTGAGCCTCCTGTCGCGGGTTCTGTCGGCGATGCGGTTCCAGCCTCCCACCGATCCTACGACCACCAGGTCGGGAGGTCGAGATGGGCCCCGGCCCTGCCGTCAGGGGCGGCAGGGCAGGCGCCCGGGTCAACCCTTCCTGGTCGTGGTGGTGGTCGTGGTGGTGGTCGGGGGATGCGTCGTGGTGGTGGTCGGGGGATGCGTGGTCGTGGTGGTCGGGGGCAGGGTGGTCGGGGGTGTCGGGGGTGCCACCGCGATGGTGGCGGTCCGTACGATCGGGGCGGCGGGGTCTCCGGCTCCCGGCACCACCGACACGGTCAGCACGTAGGACGAGCCGGCCCGCACCGCCAGCGGGGCGAGGACCTCGACGACGGAGCTTCCGGCGGGCAGGTCGACGGTGCGCCGCGACGAGCGGCCGGTCACGGATCCGACCTCCTGGACCGAGGCCGAGACGACGACACCCCGCTCGTCGACGTTGCCCTGGTTGGACACGATCGGCGCCACTTGCAGGCTGCCGGTCGGGGGCACGACCGAGGCGGTGGAGCCGGCGACCGCCGGCAGCACGGCGGGCTGCAGCCGGTAGCCGACGAGGGCCAGCTGGTGGACGGCCGCCAGTGAGGGCCCGGTCAGCTGGGCCACCAGGGCGCCGACGCGCGCCGGCCCCCACGGTCCGGTCGTCGGGACCCACGCCGACGGGGGAAGGACCGGCCTGGCCCGGAGCTGGCGCAGCCGCTGGCGGGCGGTGGCGTAGTCCTGGTCCGACCCGGCGAGCAGCGAGCCCACCTGGGCCAGGTCGGCGCTGGCCTGCGCGGGGGAGATGAGCGGCGAGGGCCCAGCGGCCGCGCCCTGCACGGGCGGCGAGCCCGGCGCCGCGACCACGGCCGCCGGTCGGAGGCCGAGCAACCCGTACACGGCCGACCGCAGCTGCGCCGCCGCCCGGGCGCGCGAGTCGAAGGACGCGACGAGCGCGTCCCCGGCACCGGATTCGGGGGCCGGCGCCAGCGCCCGCTCGGCCTCGGTCGCCTGTGCCGCCGTCTCGGCGACCAGCGTGTCGAGCCGGTGCTGCAGCTGGGCGCGGCTCAGGCCCGGGCCCGCCACCGCGTCGAGCACGCTGCCGAAGTAGGCGGCGGACCTGTTCGACTGGCCGGCGAGCACCGCCCCCTGCGAGGCGAACGAGCTGTTGACGGACCGGTGGTACTGCGCCGATCCGGCCCCGATCTTCGTCGCCCCCCCGATGAGGAAGAACGCTGCGACGGCCGCCGCGACCAGGACGGGAACCCGTGCCGACACCCTCCGGCGCCGTGCACGTCGTCGGTCGTGAGGCGGCATCGGCGCACGACGCTACCGCCCGGACCGCGGCGACCGCCGTCGTCGGCGCCGACGCGGCGGGTGCTGCGGCCGGTGCGGCCTCAGGCCTCCACGCTGTCGACGTCCTGCCCCGCGGCCGGAGAGGCCGTCAGCAGGGTGCTGGCCGTCTTGCGCCAG
>JAKAZC010000208.1 GCA_021826655.1 Actinomycetes bacterium
TCCGATCTCGACCAGGAGGTGGTACCCCCGGTCGGCCTCGACCAGTCCGACGACGCCCAGATCGACGCCGACCTTCCCTATACATTCGGGTTCGGCACGGGCCGCGCTCAGCCATCGTTCGTTCCGATCCGTCTGGATCGGAACCTTCGCCTCGAACATCGGGACCTGGATGCAGAACGTCGCCCTGGGCGTCTTCGCGTTCCAACTCACCCACTCGGCGACCTACGTCGCACTGCTCGGTTTCGCACAGCTCGGGCCCCTGTTCCTCCTGTCCATCCTGGGCGGCGCGTTAGCCGATGTCGTCGACCGTCGGCGCCTGCTCATCGCCTGCCAGATCGAGCAACTGGTCTTCTCCATCGCCCTCGCCTTGGCAGCGTCGCGCGCCCACCCGTCGACCGCGTTGGTGTTCGTGTGCGTCCTGGCCGTCGGGATCGGGAACGCGCTCAACGCCCCTGCGTTCACCGCGATCCTCCCGACGCTGGTGTCGAAGCGGGACCTACCCGGGGCCGTGTCACTGCAGTCGGTGCAGATGAACTTGTCACGCGTGCTCGGGCCGGCCGCAGGCGGTCTCCTCCTCCCCTTCGTCGCGGCATGGGGGATCTTCGTCGTCAACGCGGCGACGTACGGATTCGCGATCTATGTCGTCGCCCGGGCCTCACTCCCCCGCCGGCGGCGGACTGCCGTGACCGGAGCGACACAATCGGGCGTGACCCGACTTCTGGGCGGGCTGGTGGTGGCCCGGCGCGATCCCCTCGTTCGATACTGCCTGGTGACGATCGTCTCGATCTCGTTCTTCTGCCTCCCCTTCATCGGGCTCATGCCCGTCGTCGCCGCTCGGGATCTCCACATCGATCCGGCCGGTGCCAGCTACGGCGGGCTCTACGCACTGTTCGGCCTGGGGGCCGCGCTGGGTGCCATCTCGGTGGGCACCGTCTTCGTGGCCCTACCCCGCACTCTGCTGATCCGGTGCGGGCTCGTCGGATTCGGGTGCGCCCTGGGCGTCTTCGGGCTCCTCGGCGAGATATGGGTCGCCTATCCGGTCGTACTCGTCGTCGGGTACGCCTACTTCGTGACGGTGACCTCACTGTCCACGGCGCTGCAGGCCCACATCGGCGACGAACTCCGCGGGCGGGTCATGGCGCTGTGGATCATGGGGTTCGGCGGCACCGTGCCACTCGGATTGCTGGTGGGCGGTGCCCTGGCCACCGCGACATCGGTCCGCGACGTCGTGGTCGGAGGGGCGGTCATCGCTCTCTTGATCGGCTCCTACGCATGGATCCACGCGCCCTCCGCCGACAGCGTGGCATCGCCCACCTGAGAGCTCCGGCCGGTCGCTCCCGCCGCGTCGCCTGGTCGAACACCGGGGCGGCGGACTTCCGGGCGTCGGGCGCCTGCAGTCGGTCATCGACCTGGCGCTGGAGGGACCTCAACTCGTCGACGACCCCGGAACGGGTCCGGTCGCTGACCGACCGCCCGATCAGACACCCCCGGGAGTCCGAGTCCGTGTCGACGACCTCGAACCACCGGCCGTCCGCGGATCGTTGGCAGTTCGATCCCTCGCCGTCGCCCGCCTGCCACCCACGCCGGCCCCGGTCCCCACAGCCGGATTCGACATCGACATCGACGTCGACGTCGATGTCCAGAGGATCGCCGCCCGGGCAGGCAATCGCAAGTGACCCCAGCCTGAGCTGGGGTTTCTCGGTGGGCCGTGCGGGACTTGAACCCACGACCCCTTGCGTGTCATGCAAGTGCGCTACCAACTGCGCCAACGGCCCGTGACGAAGGACGTTACCACCCGGCCCCGTGACGACCGGGCGCCCCGGGTGCCCCGGGTGAATCGGCGAGCGGACCTGGTGAGCGGTCGCATCGGTGAGCAGGCGCGCCGACCTGGTCGTCAGCGGGTAGGAACGCCCTCGGTGGCCGGCATCGTCGCTTCGAGCGCCGGCCACCCGCTGAGCTGCCGCTTCCGGGCCACCTCGGAGGCATAGCCGCCCCGGAACCCGAACAACCGCTTCGCGTAGAGCAGGTAGGCGGCGACCAGGAGGTTCAATGCGAACACGAGCAGCTTGAGCACGCTCACCCGCAGATAGAGCTCATAGACCTCGTAGGGAACGAGCGCCGTGGTGGCGACGAACGTCAGGTACTCCGCCCAGCGTCGGTTGAACCACAGTCCGACCGCCTCCACCCCCTCGAGACAGGCGTACGCCATGCAGATCGATGCCAGCACGAAGAGGTGCGTGGGCGTGTAGTCGAACGCCCTGCGCAGGTAGCCGAGGACGCCCCGGACACGCATGGCGGCCGCCCCGCCGCCGTTGAGCGCGTTCATGACGTTCTGGTAGTCACCGTGCAGTGCCCTGTTGTGCGTGGCGAACGTCACGAACGCTATCGCCAGGAACGTGAGTACGAGCACGTGGAGAGCCCTGTCGGCGGCGATGATCCGCAACACGTACCGGTCTCGCAGAGCGGGGCCCCGCAACGGCACCTCGATCTGGTCGCGTGCCGGCACCCGATACTCCGTGGGATCGCTGGGTATGGCGACGGCGATCCAGCCGTCACACCGCAGGCACCGGCACCAGCGCTGTGCGTCGACATCGCGCACGACGATCGCGTCCGCCGGCGTCACGACCGCGGCCTGCTCGCCCACGAGTTCATGGCCGCTCCAGGCGCAGGTAAGCAACTCGTACCGGTACTCCGGACGCTGCCTCCCTGCCATGCCCCAACAATAGGCTGCACCTGACGGGGCACGAGGCGCACGGCGGCGACCGGACCAGCCACCGACCCACCTTCGGGCGGTCGAAGACCGGGACCGACGCACGGGTTTCGCCCGACCACCGCGTCAGGCCGATGGCCACAGATCCTCCGGTTCCCGGCCACGGGTCTCGGGAACGCACCAGAACAGACCGGCGGCCAGGGCGACCGGCAGGAAGGTGACTTCGGCGGCCAGTCCGAAGTGGTCACCGACGTCGGCCACCGCACCGAACGCCACGAGTCCCACCGAGGCGCCGAGGACGCCCGCGACCAGGAACCAGCCCGCCACCGAGGCCCGCACCTCGGTCGGGAACAGCTCGTTCACCAACGTGCCGACAGCCGGGGCGAGGACCGATCCGGCCAGCACGCCGAGGACGTAGCCGACGACGAGTGCCGGCCGTCCCCCGCTGTAGGCGAGCGTGGCGGCGCCCGCGATGGCGACCATCCCGAACGCACCGGTCGGACGCCGTCCGATCCGGTCGGCCAGCCACCGCCCGGCCAGCAACCCGGCCAGCCCGGTCGCGCCCGCACCGACGACCATGCCCGCGGTCGCGGCGCCCGACAGGTGACGCACGTTCTGGGCGTAGAGGAAGACGAAGGTGTTGGCCGGTCCTGTCATGAGCGATACCGCGAATGCGAGGACTACGAGTACCGCCAGCCGGGACCGGAACCTGGCCCCCACCGCACCGAGCACCGGCACGGGATGGTCGCGCGCCGCGTCGGCGATCACGAATCGGTCCGGTTCGGTCACCCACCGCGCGACGACCGGTACCAGCGCGAGGGGTACCAGGGCGAGCGCCACGGTCCCCCGGAACCCGAGCGTCGACGAGGCCAGGCCGTGGACGATGGCCGTGAGGCCGGCCCCGATCCCGTAGCCGGCAGTCACCAGCGCCACCGCCTTCGCCCGGTCGGCCGCAGACGTCTGTTCGGCCGCCACCACCTGCGCCAGGGCACTGGTGGCGCTCAGGAACGGCCGGCCGAGTGCGAAGATGACGACGAACCACCAGTAGTCCGGACTCGCAGCCGAGGCCACCGTGACGGCCAGCCCGGTGGTCACCGTCACGAGCAACAGGGTCCGCCGGCCGAATCGGTCGGCCAACCCGGTCAGCGGGAGCGCGAGGAGCGACGACAGCCGGATCACCGCCAGCCCCGCCCCGAGCACGGTCCCCGAGAGGCCCGCCTGGTCTGCGATCGTGGCTCCGTGGGTGACCCGGCCGAAGGCCCGGGCGACGTCGCCCAGGGCGGCGACGACTCCGAACTGACCGAAGCCGGCGGCGATCGATGCGAGCACCACGCCCAGCACCACACGGGAGCGCCACGGATGGAGCTCCGGCACTGGAGTCGGGTCATCGCCGGCGAAGGGGGCGTCGGGACCGTACCGCACCGGCACAGTGTGCCCGAACGGCCGACCCGCCCGGCGCCCCACCGATGATGGATGTGGGGCAACTGGCCCTTGTCTGCACCCGCCGTATCCGTCATGATGGCGAGTCGGAGGGTTCGCTGCCACCACACTGGTCGGCGGGGCCCGCGGCAGGGGCACGTGTCGGAAGCAGTGCGAAGGGAGTGCGGGATGACGGACGTCGCACGCGTGACGGGTTCGGGACTGTCCGGAGCCGGGTGGACGATGCGCTCGCTGGAGGTCGTCGACGACCCGAAGCGGCAACTCGACCGGCTGGTTCCGCTGCTGCACGAGCTCGTGGCCTGGGACCTTGTCCGTCGGGCCGACGACGGCTCCTTCGTCCTCCGCGACGATGTCCAGGCGCGTCTGGCCATACTGTCGTCGGAACGCCCGAACCGGTCGGCGCAGGTCTACATCGGGCGCAAGTGCGAGCGGTGCGAGCGGGTGGCCCTCACCCGGATGGTGGACGGGACCCGGATCTGTTCGACCTGCAGTGTGGCGACGCTGGCCGGGGCTGACACCGCACCGGACAGTGCCCCCACCTCGTTGAAGCTGACCCGGGGCTTCTTCCATCGGCACCGCCGGGCGAGCTGACCGAGCGCGACCGGCCGTCGGCACGCGAGCCGGTCCGGTCGGGCGTGCACGCCTACGCGTGGGATCACCACCGGACGGGCCTGATACGCACCCGCGGAGATCCCGGTTCGTGCACGGCCAGGGCCTCCGGCGGTGACCGGACGGCGGGGCCAACTCGTTCGGCCTGTCGCCGATGGTCCACGGGTGGTGGGGCCGGGCTGTCCCGATCGACCGGGAGTGGTCGGTGGAGCGGGACTCCTCCTGTGCGCCGGTGCCTGTGACCGGAGCGACTGGCCACCGCCGAAGTGACCGCACCGGTCCCGCACGGGCGGCGGCAGGTCCTCCACGGTGCACGCACCGCGACCCGCCGACCGTGCACGTGGGTGGGGTCGACGGGTCGCGGCCTGGAGGCGGCGGGCGGAATCGAACCGCCGTACGGGGCTTTGCAGGCCCCTGCCTAAACCACTCGGCCACGCCGCCTGGAGCGCCCGGTGATCCTACCCTCC
>JAKAZC010000209.1 GCA_021826655.1 Actinomycetes bacterium
CCACAGGAACCACACCGACCACAGGAAAGAGGAGCACCCATGCGAATCGCAGACCACCTGCTCGCCATCGCCGACCGCGTGTCGCACCCGACCGTCGTCCACGCCCACTGCGACCTGCCGTGCGGCGTCTACGACCCTGCCCAGGCCCGCATCGAGGCCGAGTCGGTCAAGGCCATCATGGAGAAGGCGAGCGCCTCGGACGACGAGACCTTCGCGATGCGTGCCGTCCTCATCAAGGAGGAGCGGGCCGAGCTCGTCAAGCACCACCTGTGGGTGCTGTGGACCGACTATTTCAAGCCCGAGCACCTCGAGCGGTTCCCGGACCTGCACGACAAGTTCTGGAAGGCCACCAAGACCGCGGGCGAGGCCAAGAAGACGAACGACGTGGCTGTCGGCGAACGCCTCCTGGCCCAGATCGCCGAGATCGACGCCATGTTCTGGGAGTCGAAGAAGTAGGTCCTGATCCGGGGCGGGCCCCGTCGACGGCGGGCAGCGGCCACCGGTGACGTCGGCCTCCACCGATTCCGCGCCCTCCCCGAAGGTTCAGGCGGTGACCGGACCGCTCGGCACCTCGGGGAGCGCACCGCGGTCGGCGCCGTCACAGCGGTCGCAGGTGCGGGCGGTCGGGCGGTCGGACAGTCGATCGTCGGGGATGGGCTCGCCGCACGCCTCGCAGCGCCCGTAGGTGCCGTCGTCGAGGCGTGCGAGGGCCCGCTCCACCTCGTCGAGCAGTCCGTCGACCGCGTCGACCGCGGAGCGGTGGTGGTCGGCCTCCTCCTCGGTGGCGGGCCCGCCGTACCCCCGGATCGGTCCGACGCCATCGGCTCCTACGCCCTCGGCCGCCGTCCCACCCGACGCCGAGGATCTCGTGGCCCGGCTCGACCCTTCCACGACGTCGTCCGCCCCCTCCGTCCGTTCGGTCTGCATGTCCGGGAGCGTACCCCCCGGCGGAGGGGCATCCCGTAGGGTGGTCGGGTGGAACACGCCCGAGTCGACCCCGGGGCCGCTCTGACCCGGTTGGTGGGATCCGGTCAGCTCGTGCCCTGCCTCGGCGGTGTCCAACGGCCCGCCGTCGAGCTGGACCAGGCCGCCTCGACCCAGGCCCACCCGGCGGTCGCCGAGCGGGTGTCCGGATTCCTGCCGTGGTACTCGAGCGTGCACCGGGGGGCGGGCTTCCGCTCGCGCCGGGCGACCGCCGCCTACGAGGAGGCACGCCGGGCCGTGCTGGAATTCGCCGGGCGGGACCAGGACGGCGCCGATGTCGCCATCCTGTGTCGCAACACCACCGAGGCCATCAACCATCTCGCCTACCGACTTCGGCTCGAACCGACCGACGTGGTCGTCACCACGGTGGTCGAGCACCACGCCAACCTCCTGCCCTGGGGCCGGGTGGCCCGACGACGCTACGTCGAGTGCGGGACCGACGGCACGTTCACCGTCGACGACGTCGTCGCCGCGCTCGAGGCCGAACCCCGCCGTCCGGCCCTGCTGGCGGTGACGGGCGCGTCCAACGTGTCCGGGTGGCTGCCACCCCTCGACGGGATCATCGCCGCCGCCCACGAGCGGGGTGTGCCGGTGCTGGTCGACGCGGCCCAGCTGGCACCGCACCGTCCGCTGCCGGCCGAGGCCGACTACCTGGCACTGTCCGGGCACAAGCTCTATGCCCCGTTCGGCTCCGGGGCACTGATCGGGCCGCGCTCCCGCTTCGAGACGGGAGACCCGTTCCTGGCCGGCGGCGGGGCCGTCGACCTGGTGGGTCTGGACGAGGTGATCTGGACGGCACCGCCCGACCGCGAGGAGGCCGGGTCGCCCAACGTCGTCGGCGCGGTCGCCCTGCACGCGGCGGTCGACGCGCTGACCCGGATCGGCTGGGACGTCGTCCGGGTCCACGAGGACGAGTTGGCCCGACGCCTCCACAGCGGTCTGGCCGAGATCGACGGCGTCCGGCTGCTCGGCCCGGTGGGCGCCGGTCGCCTGGACGCACCCACGCTCCCGGTCGCCGCGTTCACGGTCACCGGTGTGCACCACGCCCTGGTGGCGGCGAGACTCAGCGCCGAGTACGGGATCGCCGTCCGGCACGGGTGCTTCTGCGCCCACCCCTACGTCGTCCGGCTGCTCGGTTTGGACGAGGCCGCCGTCGACACCTACCGGCGGGAGGTGCTCCGGGGTGACCACCGGGGGATCCCCGGAGCCGTGCGGGCCAGCGCCGGGCTCGGCACCTCCGGGGACGACATCGACGCGCTGCTGGCCGCCGTCGCCGAGCTGGCCGCAGGCTCGCCGCCGCCCGTGCCCTACGTGCAGGAGCCGGCGACCGGCGACTTCTTCCCGGTGACCGACGACCCGGGGTGGCGGGACGCCGCCCGCGAGCTCGGCGCGCCCTGCTCGCACGGGTGACCCCGGCCACCACCTACGATCGCCCGGTGCACCGGCGCGAACGTCCATGACCCGCTCCGACCGCCGAACCGTGGCCCGGTCGCGGAGGCGCCGCCGGGCGGTCTCCGTCCTGACCGGACTCGTTGCGTTCACGCTCGCCGGGTGCGCGACCGAGTCGGTGACCCCGGGTGCGACCACATCCGTCGCCTATGCCACCGTCGGATCAGGAGTTCCCGATCCCGGCAGCACCGTGGCGGTGGTGGATACCGCGACGGGCACCCTCGGCCGACCCGTCACCGTCGGCACGCTGCCGGCCGCGCTCGCCCTGCTGCCCGGAGCGAAGGACCTGCTGGTGGCCGTCAAGGCCCAGAACGAGCTCGTCGAGGTGTCGACCGCGACCGGCAGGGTGGTGAGGCGCGTCGTCGTCGGACTCGAGCCCGACGCCGTCGCCGTCACGCCGGACGGGTCGCTGGCCCTGGTGGCCAACTTCGGTGACGGCACGGTCACCGCGGTCCACGTCGGTGACTTCACGGTGGGCGCCACCGTCGCCGTCGGGCGTCAACCGGTGGCCGTGGCGGTCACGCCGGACGGGTCCCGGGCCCTCGTAGCCGACTTCCAGGACGGCACCCTGACCCCGATCGCCCTGCCGGCGCTGTCCGCGGGAACGCCGGTTGCGGTCGGGCCGGAGCCCAGCGCAGTGTTCATCGCGTCGGACGGAGCCACCGCACTCGTCGCCGGGTTCCAGACGAGCTCGGTGACCCCGGTCGCCCTGCCCGCACTCGTCCCCGGTCCGGCGGTGTCGATCGGGGCGAACCCGACCGGGATCGCCGCCGCTCCGGGGTCTCCCGTCGCCTGGGTCAGCGCCGGCGACGGCATCACCCCCGTGGCCATCGCCACCGGTCAGGTCGGCAATCCGATCGCGATCGGCACGTCCGCCGAATGTCTCGCCGTAGCCCACGGCGGTGCCATCTGGGTGTGCGGCGGTGACGGTGCGCTGGTCGAGGTGGACCCGGCCACGGGGAAGGTCTCGCGTACCGTCGCCCTCGGCGGACTGCCGTCCGCGGTCGTCGTCAGCCCGTCGGGGAGCTGAGCCCGGGCCGATGCCCCGGCGATCCGTCCGGCGTCCGGGCGCCCACGAAGCGGGTCCGGCGGCGCACGGTGAAGCCCATCGACTCGTAGAGCCGGATCGCGACCGCGTTGTCGGCCGACGCGTGCAGCATCGGCACCTCGCCCCGGGCCGCGATGCCCGCCGCCACCACCCGGACCAGCAATTCGCCGAGCCCCTGGCGCCGGTGGTCCGGCGCCGTGGCCACCGCGCTGATCTCGGCCCAGCCGGGGGGTCGCATCCGCTCGCCGGCCATGGCGACGAGGTGGCCACCGTGGCGGATGCCGACGTAGCCCCCCAGCTCGACGGTCCTCCGGGCGAACGGCCCCGGGCGGGTTCGTGCCACCAGTTCGAGCATGTCGTCCGCGTCCTCCACCCCGAGCACGACGATCTCCGTCCCGTCCGGTGGTTCAGGAGGCGGGTCGGCCACGAGTGCGTCACCGGTCAGCTGGATCCCCGTGCCATCGAACTCGATCCCCCAGCCTTCGGGTGGTGAGGACGTGCGGCCGGTGGTGATGACGACCCTTCCCGGACCGGCGAGCTCGGCCAGGGCATCCCAGTCGCGGGACCCGGGTCCGTCGGAGAAGGCCCCGAAGGCCGAGACCTCCGGACGGAAGAGGGCCACGTCTCCAGCCACATGGCCGTGGGCGCGCTGTGCGCCGGTCAGGGCCCACCAGGCCGGGTTGTCGAGGACGTGCACGGGAAGGGTCACCTCCGTGAGGGACAGATGGTCCCCGAACCTAGTGGGGGAACGTCGGCGATTCCGCAGTCGCCGAGCCGATACGCTCCTCGACGGGCCGTTAGCTCATCGGGTAGAGCAGGGGACTTTTAATCCCAAGGTGGCGGGATCGAGACCCGCACGGCCCACCAGTTCAGAGGCAGTGTTTGCCCTCGTCACTCCGTCCAGACAGCCTGAAACCCAACAGTTTTCCCAACAATCGGGAGAAGGCCCGGAGGGACGAACGCCCGGAAGCATGCGCGAGCGGCAGCCGAATGTGTGGGAACTGCGGGTGTTCCTCGGCCGCGATGCCAACGGCAACGTGCGTCACGGCTACCAGACGTTTCGTGGCGGGAAGCGGGGCGCCGAGCGCGAGCTGTCCCGACTGGTCGCGACGGCGGAGGACGAGCAGGTCCCACCACCGGTGGTCGAGGCACCCCGCTGGAACGTGCAAGCCACGATCAACGATGCCATCCAGGGATGGAAGGACAACGGCTGGGAGGATCTCTCCCCGTCGACCGTCCGACGCTACGAGAACATGTGGATGAAGCACGTGCACGGGTCGATCGGGAACGAGCGACTGGCGACCCTCAGCCCATACGACGTCGAGAAGTACTTCCGTCGCCTGAAGGCCGACGGGCTGGCGGAGGCGAGCGTCCGTCAGATCCGGGCCCTGATGCATCGGGCCTGCCGCCTGGCTCGAAAGTGGAGTGGTGGCGCGCTGCCCGATCCGATCGCCGACACGGAGCTGCCCACCTGGGCACTGGACGAGCGGGACGAGGTGCGGGCTCCGAGCCTCGACGACGTGCGCACGCTCATCGCCACGGCCGACACGTTCGATCCGAGCTTCGCTGCGGTGCTGCGGTTGGTGGCGGCGACCGGAATGCGGAGGGGTGAGGTCTGCGCCCTGCGCTGGAACGACGTCGACCTCTCCGCCGGGACCGTGCGGATCAGCCAGAGCGTGGTGGCGGCCAAGGGCGGCGCCATCCTGAAATCGCCGAAGACCCGGGCCAGTAACCGAAC
>JAKAZC010000006.1 GCA_021826655.1 Actinomycetes bacterium
GTCCTCCTGCTCCTGGCCGCCGCACCGGTCATCGGGATGCGGACCAACATGCCGTCGATCACCATCGTCCCGCCCACGGCCAACGCCAGGGTCGGCTATGACCAGGTGACCGCGTCCTTCGGCGCCGGCGCACCGGGGACCCTCCAGGTCCTGGTCCCGGCGGGTGCCCAGGCGCAGGCGATGGCCACGCTCGCCCACACGCCCGGGGTGGCGGGAGCCGTCCCCGGTCCGACCAACGCCGGATGGACGCTCGACCAGGTGGTCCCGACCTCGGGACCGTCGACGACCGCCACGGGTGCGACCATCGACCGCCTCCGCCAGGTCCTCCCCGCCGGCACCCTGATCGGGGGTGCGGCAGCCGAGAACCACGACCTCCAGCAGTCGCTGGCCGCGCACACGCCGCTGGTGCTCGGGATCCTGGGCGTCCTCGGGTTCCTGCTGCTCCTCATCGCGCTGGGCGCCCCGTTGATCGCCGCGATGGGGGTGGTCATCACCGCGCTCTCTGTGGCCGGCGCGTTCGGGATCGGGCGGCTCATCTTCCAGAACGGCTTCCTGGCCGGCCCGCTCGGGTTCCAGCCCCAGGGCTTCATCGACGCCTGGGCACCCCTGTTCTTCGGGGCGATGGTGTTCGGCGTGGCCATGGACTACACGCTGTTCATGCTGTCGGCGGCCAAGGAGCGCTACGAGACCCACCCGGATCCCGAACACGCCATGATCGGGTCGATGCGCACGTCGGGACGTGTCGTGCTGTCGGCCGCGGCCGTCATGATCGCCGTCTTCCTGACCTTCGCCCTGTCGGGTCCCCTGGCGCCCAAGGAGATGGGGGTGATCCTGGCCATCGCGGTGGCACTCGACGCCCTCGTGGTGCGCCTGGTCGTGCTCCCGGTGGTGCTGCGCCTCGGTGGCCACAGTGCCTGGCACCAGCCGAAGTGGCTCGGCCGGGTGCCCCCCAAGGTGACGTTCTCCCATCGAGCGGGGCCGACGCCGGCTGACGGCCGTGCGTGCCGGGACATCGTGAGGCCGCCCGGCGCGGTGACCGAGGGGCTCCGCCGTCGGGACCAACTACCCGATGGGGTATGAGCTGGGCGGTGCGCGAGCCGAGGGACGGAGGCCGGAGACGGCACGGGTCGTCGTACTCGGCGGTGGTACCGCCGGACTTACCGCAGCGCTCCACCTCACGCGGATGCCGAAGCGCACCGACGACGTGGTGGTGGTGACCCCGAACTCGAACTGGAACTGGAACTGGATCCCCTCGAACATCTGGGTCGGGGTCGGACGGATGCGGACCGATCAGGCCACCTCCGCACTCGCACCCGTCTACCGGCGCACGGGGACCGGATCCCACCAGGCGCTGGCCACCGCCGTCCTTCCCGAGGGCGACGGGTCGCGGACCCGGCTCGTCGTGGACATCGCCCACACGGACCCGGCCCGGCCCGGCCCGGTGCGCGCGGGATGCCCGACCACGACTACCTGATCAACGCGACCGGCCCCAGCCTCGACCTCGGGGCCGCGCCCGGGCTCGGCCCCGACGGCCAATCCCACTCGATGTGCACGGCGGCCCACGCCACCGACGCTTCGGCCGCGCTCCAGGCATCGATCGCCCGGATGCGGGAGGGTGCACGCCAGGTCCTCGTCGTCGGGACGGGTCACGGGACCTGCACGTGCGAGGGCGCGGCGTTCGAGTATGCCTTCAACGTGGAGCACGGGGTCCGCCAGGCGGGCGTCCGGGACCCGGCCGGCATCGTCTCCCTCGCCAACGCGTACGAGCTGGGCGACTTCGGGGTCGACGGGATCTCTCGCCTTCGACTTCGCCATGCTCGTTCCCCCGTTCCGGGGAGTCGCACCCGGGGCCTTCGACGCCGACGGCGAGGACAGCACCGACCAGCTCTTCGCTCCGAGCGGATCCATGACGGTCGACGCCGACTACTCGGCCAGGCCCTACGAGGAGTGGCGGGCCGAGGACTGGCCCCGTGCCTACCAGGTACCCGGGATCCCCTCCTTCTTCGCGGTGGGGATCGCGTCCCCCCCGCCGGCTCTCGCGTCCGAGGACGTCGCCCACCGGCACGGTCATCACACCCTCGCCCCCACGGACCGGGATGCCGTCCGGCATCACGGGCAACTCGGCGGCCAGGAGCATCGTCGCCCTGATCGAGCACGGGGACGGCGCACCCGTCCACGATGCGTCGATGGCGGACAGGGGCGCGGCGTGCGTGGCGTCGGCCGGCTCCGGACTCCGGCGGGGGAGTGCGGCGTCCGTGACCGTGTGCCCCGTCGTGCCCGACCTGGTGCGGTATCCGGGATCCGGACTGAGTCTGCCGGACACCTTCGGAGCGATCGGTCTCGCCGGGCACTGGATCAAGTCGACGCTGCACCATCTGTTCCTCTACAAGGCCAGGGCCCGTCCCGGTTGGCACCTGATACCCGAATAGGCGAGGACACGACGATGGAGGACACCGACACCGACACCGACACCGCCGGCCCACCGCTGCCGACGGCCCGGACGTGACGGGCGCGCACCGACCCACTGGTCCAGCTCGGTCGGTGCGTGGCCATCAACGCGAAGACGGTCAGGATGTTCCGCAGGGAGCGGGGCGAGCGGGCCCGCTACGAGGGGTCCGGCACGGGCACGCCGCACGTGGCCGGACAGTGGTTGCCGGGGGCCACGAGGAGCCGCCACCGACTCGGACCCGGGCAATCGGACCACGGCTAGGCCCCGTCACCCGGTCGTCAGGCGGGACCCGTACCGTGCAGACATGCGTGCTCCCGCACCGTCGGCGGAACCCCCGATAGCCGGGTCAGCCGCGGGTCGACGTGGCCGTGGGGGCGGGGACCGGCTTGGCCAGGACGACCACGAAATCGCGCGTCCAGCCGACCTGGCACTGGTCCGCGGGCCGCTGCTGGCCCGGCACCTGGGCGACGAGCGCTCCGCCCGGGGTGGTCGCCGTGTCCATCTGGATCGTGTAGGGGTTGATGTCGAGCTGCATGGCGGTGACCACGCCCACCGACACCAGCGCGTCCGCCAGGTCGATCGGCAGCGCCGAGTCCGCGGCCACGTACACGAGGTTCCCGGCCGCGTCCTCGCCCAGCGCACTGCGGGGGACGTGCGGGTCGCCACCCAGTGGGTACCCCCAGGCGGCGGTGTCGTTGACGGTGGGGCTCACCGTGCCGTGGTCGATCAGCGGAGCCAGGTTCTGGCGCACGTTGAGTGCGGGGTCCGTCGCCGACGGCACGCCCTGTCCCCACACTCCGACCGACCCGTTGCCCGCGGCGTCGATCAGGAGACCGGCGAACCCCGGCACCACCGGTGTCAGGGCCTGCCCCCAGATCACGATGCCTCCGGGGTGGTCGGCGACCTTGAAGCCGCTGTTGAAGCAGGCGAGCACGTCGGGCTGCTCGGCCGCGCTGATGGCCGGTCCCGACTGGGGTCCGATCACGGCGGCTCCCGTCGGCGGCTCCTGGCTGCCGACGTGCAGGGCATAGGTGACGTGGCCGGCCAGGAAGCGGACGACGGTCACCGCGACCCCGTCGGACCCGGTCACGGTCCGGGAGTCGATGGCGATGCCCTGTGCGTCCCGGCTGAGGGTCGTCCACCCGGCCTGCTCGGGTGCCGTGGTGGTCGTGGTCGCGGCCGGGGCGGACGTCGGTGCGGGTGCAGCCACCCGGCCGGAGGTGCACGACGTGGCCACCAGCGCCACGACGAGGCCCGCCGAAGCGGCTACCCGGCGCAGGACGGCAGGGGGGACCCGGTAACGCACTGGGGCAGCAAAGCACTTCGGGACGCCCAAGTCCCGTCACCCCTTACGGCAACCGGCGGGGACGTCGCCGGCGGGGGTGCGGCCGCCCACGACCGGGGCACCGGTCCACCCCAGAGGTTCCCCTCGTGACCAGACGGCTTCTCGTCGTCGCGTTGGTGGCCGCCGTCCTCGTCGCCGGGGGAGCGGTGGGGGTGTACGCACGGTCGGGGGGCCGGGTCCAGTCGACCCCTGCCCGGCCGGCCGTGCGGGCCCCCCGGGCGGGTGCCGCCGGCGTGCCACTCGACGCTGCGACCTTCGCCACCGGATCCTGCGTGGCCTACGCCCCGACGGCCGGACACCGGCACGTCACCGTGTTCCTCGATGCCGGCCACGGTGGGATCGACCCCGGCGCGGTCGGAGTCGACCTGGCCGGTCACCCGATCGAGGAGTCCCAGCTGACGTTGCCGGTGGAGCTCGACGTGCTGGCGCTCCTACGGGCCCAGGGGTTCCGGGTCGTGGTGTCCCGCACCACCGACTCGACGGTCCTGCGCCTCACCCCCGTCGACCGTTCCGGACCCTACCTGTCCGCACAGGGGGTGCACGACGAGGTGGCCGCCCGGGACATCTGCGCCGACGACGCCGGCGCGCAGGCGCTGGTCGGGATCTACTACGACTCGGGGGCGAGCCCGAACAACGCCGGGAGCATCGCCGCGTACGACGCGGTGCGCCCGTTCGCCGCGGCCAACCAGCGGCTGGCCGCCCTCGTGCAGTCGGGGGTGCTGGCGGCCATGAACGCCCACGGTTGGGGCATCCCGGACGACGGGGTCAGCCCCGACGGTGGGTTGGGTTCGCTGAGCGGCAACCCGTCGGACGGCGGCGTCGCCGCCCTCGCCGCCCGATACGACCACCTGCTGCTGCTCGGACCAGCCGCGACCGGGTTCTTCTCCACTCCGAGCACGATGCCGGGGACGATCGTCGAGCCCCTCTACCTCACCGACCCGTTCGAGGGGTCCATCGCCGAGAGCGCGGTCGGACAGACGGCGATCGCCGACGGGATCGCGACCGCCGTCGAGCGGTTCCTGGCCCCGGCTCCCCCCTCCGTCCCGACCTCACCGTTGCCGACGCCACTGTTGCCGCGTCCGGTGCCGCGTCCGGTGGCCCCGGCCTGACGGGCGGTCGGGACGCGTGTCGCGAGCTCGCCGTCCGCTCACCCCGTCCGGACCGACAGCTGCCGACCATTGGCGCTCATGACGGTGCGGATCTCGTCGGCGGTGAATCCCTGCGACGACAGGTCGTCGGCGAAGGTCCGGGGCTCGGCCAGTCCCTCGGCGTGCGGCCAGTCGGAGCCGAACAGCAGGCGTTCCACGCCCAGGACCTGCTTGACCGCCGCGAGGTCGTCCTCGTAGTAGGGGGCGACCCACACGTGACGGCGGAGCGTCTCGACCGGGTCCGACGCGAATCCCATGGGCATCTGGCCGTGGACCTTGCGCAGCTTCTTGACCAGGGGGAGGATCCATTCGGATCCGGCCTCGATGCTCGCCACGCGCACCTGGGGGAAGCGGTCGAACACCCCCTGGCAGACCAGTGCCGCCATCGTCTCGTACGGCGGACGGTCCGCGCTCAGTACCACCCGCAGCGGCGTGTGGCTGAAGGCCCGGAACTCCCCGTGGGGTTCCCAGTCCTCGACGTACCGCCCGTAGCCGGCGTCCCCCGAATGGATGCCGACCGTCACGCCGGCCTCGTTCACCCGGGCCCAGAACGGGTCGAACCGCCGGTCACCGGGCGATGCCAGGCCGGTCGGGGTGTGGGCCGGTCCGCCCTTGATGCAGACGATCCGGGCATCGCGGTCGAGGACCCGCTCGAGCTCGGCCACGGCGGCGTCGATGTCGACCAGGGGGATCATCGGCGCGGCGAAGATGCGCCCGCGGTAGCTGTAGCCCCAGTCCTCGTCGAGCCACAGGTTGAAGGCGTGGAACGCGGCGACGGCCGCTCCGGGGTCGCCGGCCAGCGCCTCCTCCATCCCGACCCCGAGGGTGGGGAAGAGGAAGCAGCCGTCGATGCCCTGGGCGTCCATCACGTCCAACCGTGCGTCGCGGTCGCGGTACTCGGGCCGGATGGGCTCGAGCTCGCCGAACAGGGCGGCCATGTCCTTGGCATCGGGATTGCGCCCCCGGAAGTACTCGTCGAGGCTCCCCGGCCGGGCCACCGGGTCGAAGGTGGGGTTGGGGATGAACCGGTTGATCCGGCCGCCGACGAGGAGCCGCCGGCGCCCGGCCACGTCGGCCCACTGCATGGCCCGTCGGGCCATCTTCGGGTCGAGGTGCCGGGTGAAGGCATCGGTGGCCTCGTAGTAGTGGTTGTCGGCGTCGAAGGTGGTGTAGTCGATGGTCACGTCGTCTCCTGGTCGGTCGGGTGGCTCAGGACCCGTCGAGGCCGAGCACGCGGAGCGCGTTGGTGCGGAGGAACTTCGGCCACACGTGGTCAGCGAAGCCGACGTCGCCCATCTCGGTCATGATCCGCTCGAGGGAGAGGCCCATGGGGAAGTAGCCGGCGTAGATGATCTTGTCGGCACCCCGGGTGTTGGCGAAGTCCACGATGTCGGTCGGGTAGTACCTCGGGGCGAAGGCGCTGGTCGAGTAGTGGAGGCCCGGCCACTTGAGCATGAGCTTCACGGCGAGCTCGGTCCAGGGCTCGCACCCGTGCCGGGTCACGAACACGAGGTCGGGGAAGTCGAACATCACCTCGTCGATGAGCGCCACGTCCTGGGGCGCGTACCGGAGCCGGGGCCCGGGAACACCCGCACAGCAGAAGATCGGGATACCCAGTTCCACGCACTTGGCGTAGACCGGGTACATCTTCTTGTCGTTGATCGCGACCTGGGGGTAGGTGCCCGACGGGAACACCCCCACGGCGCGGATGCCCCATGTCTCGTGGGCGCGCACCATGGCCCGGATCCCGTCCATCCCGTCGTTGGGATCGACCGACAGGGAGGGGATGAACCGGTCGGGGTAGCGCGTCATGGCCTGATCGCCGACGCCGCCCGGGTCGTCCACGCCGATCAGTCCCTTTTCGACACCCCAGCGGTCCATCTCGCCGATCGTGACGGCGACCGGGTCGACCGTGCCCCGCAGCTCCTTCTCCGGCACGTCCTTGAACATGTACTCGGCGGGGAACTCGAACTCCTCCTTGGACTGGGTGTCCTTGGTCTGACGGGTGATGAAGGCGTAGACGGCTTTCATGTCGTCATGCGGGAACCCGATCATGGTGTCCACGATCCCCACGTCGCTCGGCATTCCCACGGTGCAGTCCCCCTCCTGGTCGGTGGCCGTCATGGTAGAGCACCGCCCCGTGCCGCCCCGTGCCGCCCCGTGTCGGGGTCCCGCCGGGTCTCCCCCCCGTCGTAGGGTCTCGGGCATGGGACCACCCGACACCGCTGAGATCCGCGCGCTGGTCGACGCCGAGTTCGACCGGATGGTGGACATCCGTCGCGATCTCCACCGGCATCCCGAGCTCGGCTTCGAGGAGACCCGCACCACCGGGAGGATCGCGGCGGTCGCCTCGTCACTCGGCCTCGAACCGTTACCCTGCCCGACCACGACGGGGTCGGTCTGGTCGCTGGAGGGTGGTCGGCCGGGTGCCACCGTCCTCCTGCGGGCAGACATCGACGCCCTGCCGGTGGAGGAGACCTCGGAGGTGGGGTTCGCGTCCGTCGCCGAGGGCCGCATGCACGCCTGTGGCCACGACGCCCACACGGCCCAGCTGCTCGGGGCCGCCGCGGCGCTGACCCGCCGGGCCGGGGACCTCCCGGGCCGGTACGTCTTCCTCTTCCAGCCCGCCGAGGAGGGACACGGCGGAGCCCGGGCGATGATCGAGGGCGGGGTGCTCGACGGCCTCGACGCCGCGGCGGTGATGGGCTGCCACGTGGTCTCGGTCATCCCCACCGGACTGGTCGGCATGCGGAACGGGATCGTCATGTCCGACGCCCATGCCCTTCGGGTGGACGTCCACGGCGTCGGCGGCCACGGCGCCGCCTACGGGGAGGGGGCCAATCCGCTGACCGGAGCGGCCCAGCTGGCCCTCCGTCTGGCCGGTGTCGTCGACGGCCTGGCACTGGAGGGGACCGACTGCGCGTGCACCGCGGGCATGCTGCGCGCCGGCACCGCGGCCAACGTGATCCCGTCGCACGCCACCCTGTCGGGGACGCTCCGGACGTTCACCCCGGACCATACGGTCCTCGCGCTCGCACGGTTGGATGCGCTGCTGGCCGAACTGGGGGACGAGACCGGGTGCACCTTCCACCTGTCCTTCACCGGCCGGACACCGGCTGTCCGCAACGACGCAGGGGTGACCGGACTGGTGCGTGCCGCAGCCACCGAGACCGTCGGCACTGCGAACGTGATGGACCTCCCACCGGTGTCACCGTCCGACGATGTCGCCGAGTTCCTGGACCGAGTTCCGGGCAGCTACTTCTTCGTGGGGGCCGGGCGTGCCGACGGCACCAGCGGGATGCACCACAATCCCGGCTTCGCCATCGACGAGGGGTGCATGCCCGTCGCGGCCACCGTGCTCGCCGCCTCAGCGGTACGGTGGGCCGGTGGAGGTCCCGCCTCCTGACCGGTCCCGGGTGCCCGCTGTCACCAGGTGAGCGGCGCCGGCACCTCGGGGGTCCGCACCGCGATGGCGTCACGGCCGGCCTGCTTGACCTGGTAGAGCGCGAGGTCCGCCTCGTCGACGAGGCACTCGGCCGTCGGATGCAACCGGTCGAGGCTGCTCACGCCGATGCTGAGCGTCACCGCCGCCGTACCATCGCCGGCCAGGTCCCGCACGATCCGCTCGGCCACGTGCACGGCACCGGTGACGTCCGTCTCGGGCAGGAGGAGCGCGAACTCGTCCCCGCCGAGGCGGCAGGCCACGTCGAAGGTGCGGACATCGGCCAACAGGATCCTGCCGATGGTGGCGAGGACGTGGTCACCGACCAGGTGGCCGAAGCTGTCGTTCACCGCCTTGAACCGGTCGACGTCGATCATGAGCAGGCTCAGCGGGCTGCCGTTGCGGAGTGCCCGCTCGATCTCCTGGTCGGTGCGCTGGCGGAGTACCCGTCGCACCGCGCACCCGGTCAGTTCGTCGGTGGAAGCGAGCTCGGCCAGCGCCGCCCTCAGCGACGCCTCGTGCCGCTCGACCCGGCCGCGGTTGACCGCGGCGATGGCGGCGAGTGCCGCCGCGCCGGCAAGCGTGGCGAACAGCATGAACGTGCGACCCTGGGCCGCGGTGCGACCCGGGTCCACCGCGGCCACGACCGACAGGGAGACCAGGGCCGAGACACCGCACAGGACGACCGACCGGAGCGTGAACATGAGCGTCCCGAAGACGAGGGGCAGGAAGAGGAGGAGGAGGATGGGGCTGGTCACCCCGTGGTCGAGCATGGCGACCAACCCCACGGCGTAGGCGGCGGCGACGGTCCACGTCACCGAGTAGACCGAACGCCAGGGGCGGGAGGCGACGACCGGGGCGAGGGCCAGACCGACGGCGGCCGACACGAGCCACGAGCCGGCGATCCACCACAGCAGCGTGCGATGGGGTCCGGCCGGGGTGAGCGCGAGGTACCCCATCACCACCCCGGTCTCGGTGAGGAAGACCCCGAATCCCAGGAACATGTGGGTGAGCCAGAAGCGCCGACGCGCGTCGACGTCGCTTCCGGCGTCGATCGTGGCCGCCAGCTGCTCCTGTGTCGTCGCGTCCATGGGCGTCAGGCCCTCCCGGTGCGGGGCGTCCCCCTCTATCGACGCGCGGGTGACGGATCTTTACCCTCGTGGCCCGACTCCCGCCCCGCGACCCCTGCCGGCTCCGTGCCGCTGTGGACGACCGGCCGCAGGCATGCTTCAGTGCCGGCCGGGACGCGCCGATACGACAGGATGGGGATGGGCCTGAACGAACCGGCCGCGTGGCGCGGCTGGGAGCACGACCGTGGGACCGCGAAGCGCACCGTGTCCGCCTCGCGCCGGGATCCGGCAGGCGGGGAACCCACGGGGTGGTTCCCCGGTACGCGGTCGTGGCTCACCCTCGACGGCCCGCTCGAGCTCCTGAGTCCACTGGCCGTGATCCGGGTGGTCTTCGGCTTCGGTGCGGTGACGTTCACCCTCCTCGGCCGGCTCGGGTCGACGGGTCGACCGGACGCCGTGGCCTCGGTGGCGGTGGGGGCGTGCACCTTCGTCATCTGGATCCTCCTCCTCGGCGCGGATGAGATCGGGCCCACCGCCTGCCGGCTGCTCAGTGCCTACTGGACGAGTGCGGTGGCGGTGCTCGTCGTCGTCGACCGTTCGGGCCAGACCGCCGCCGTCCTCGGCTTCCTGCTCGTCCCCAGCACGGTGTTCGTGAGCATGTTCTTCGGCCTGCGCGTCGTGCTGTGGCAGCTGGGAGTGGCGTCGCTCGCGCTGTGGTTGGCCCTGGCCACCGGGCGTGGACTCGGTCTCGGACTGCTCCTGGCGCTGGTGGCGGTGTCGGCCGTGGCCACGGCTCCGGTCGCCGTCCTGCTCGTGTCCCGGGCGTCGCGTCGGAGCGGGCAGGTCGACCCCGAGACGGGACTGCCCAACGCCCGCGGACTCACCTCGGCGCGCGCCGGGGCGGAGCCGCCCGTCGTCGTCGCAGTGGTGGCGCTCGGTGGCGTGGGGGAGTGCCGCGAGGCCCTCGGCTACCGGGCCGCCGCGGAGCTCCTGCGGCGCGCCGTCGAGCACCTGGGGAAGATCGTCCCGGCCGGTGCGCGGATCGGGAGGGTCGAGGGTGACGAAGTGGTCGTGGTCGTGGACCGGTCCACCGGACCGGACCTGGCCCACGGCGTCCCCGACCCGGGACGTACGGGTGGCGCGGTGGGGACGGAGCTGGCCGGCCTGCTCGTCGCCGCGGTCAGCACCGGCCTGTACCGGGTGGGGGACCTCGAGGTCTCCGTGCGGGCCCATGTCGGGCTGGCGGAGTCCCCGAAGGACGGGGACAGGTTGGACGACCTCATCCGACGTGCCTCCCGGAGTGCGCGCCGCGCGGAGCGCCTCGGTGTCCCGAGCTGTGCCTGGGACGGCGACCGGGACGCCATGACGGTGGAGGACCTGACGCTGCTGGCGTCCCTACGCGAGGCACTGGCGGGACGCGGCCTGTCCCTGGCCTACCAACCGCAATTCGCCAGGGGCACGCGGACGCCGGTGGCCGCCGAGGCCCTGCTCCGTTGGGACGACCCGGTGCGCGGGCGGATACCGCCCGACCGGTTCATCACCCTGGCCGAGCGGACGGGTCTCGTGGACCAGTTGACCAGGTGGGTGGCGACCGAGGCGCTCGACGCCCAGGTGCGGTGGCGGGATGCCGGGGTGGTGCTCCCGGTGTCGGTGAATGTCTCCGCCAAGAACCTGGCCGATCCGGGGCTGCCCCGGTGGGTGATCGAGGCCCTGGAGGAGCGGCGACTGCCGGCCGACTGCCTGACCGTGGAGGTGACCGAGTCGGCGGTGACCGACGCCGACCAGGCCCGGGCGGTGCTCGGGCCCCTTCGGGCCCACGGCATCCGGATCTCGATGGACGACTTCGGCACGGGCTTCACCTCGCTGTCCGCGCTGCCCGACCTGCCACTCGACGAATTGAAGATCGATCAGGGCTTCGTCCGGCGGTCGGCCACGTCGCCGGCGGACGACGCCATCGTGGCCACCGTGTGCGATCTCGGCCACCGGCTGGGTCTGTCGATCGTGGCCGAGGGGGTCGAGGACGCCGGACTCGAGTTGCGGCTCCTGGCACACGGGGCCGACCTGCTCCAGGGGTACCACCTGTCACGGCCGCTCGCCGAGGCGGACCTCCTGGCACTGGTCGCCCGGGGCGCCCCCACGGCGGCCGGCCCCGGGTGAACCGGGCGGGTGAACCGGGACGGGTGAACCGAGCGGGATGAGGTGCCGCCGGCCCGGAGCAAGGTGGCGGGACCGTGCTCGACGGGCTGGCAGCACCCTCGATCCTAGCAGTGGGGGAAACACCTGTTGCCACACACCGGACCCGCTCGTCGGAGGCGATCGCCGCGCCCGAGGCCGCACCGCGAGGAACGACCCCCTCCGCTCGGCCGGGTCCGGCACGGTCCACCTCCGGCTACGTCCGCGGCCGTGGGGACCGGCTACCGCAGTACCCAACGTGCCCTCGACCAGATCTGCCAGTGTTCGAGGGTCACGTACCCCTCCTGCTCGTAGAGCGGCCGGCCGGCCGGGGTCGCCATCAGCAGCGCCAGCGTGAGGCCCCCGTCCAACCGCATCGCCGCGCTGGAGCGCATCAGGCGGCGGGCGAATCCGCGGCCCTGGTGCTCCGGCGGTGTCGACAGCCCCCAGCCGACCGAGTACTCCTGGCCGACCCACATGCTCGCCGAACAGCACCGGAGCTCGCCGTCCTCGAAGACACCCCAGAGTCGGGCACCGTCGCGCTCGAGCGCGTCCTCGGCGAAGAGGATCGCCCCCACCTCGTCCGGGACACCGAACGCCAGCCCGGCGAGGCGCCGCGCATCGGCGAGGTCGCGCTGCTCCAACAGGCGGAAGCACGGGTCGAGTTCGGCGGGGGCCCGGTCCCGGGCCATGAACGGCAGGCACCCGGTGCACACCCAACCGGCCTCCCGCAGGACCTCGGCGGCGGCCAGACCGGCTCCGGCCATCATGACGACGGCGGGCACCCGGGCCCGGGCGATCTCGTCGAGCACCTCCGGCGCAGCATCGGCGGCGCCGTCACCGTGGAGGAGCGCCATGTTGTAGTCCACGTAGGGGGTGAGGCTGAGGGCGATCCACCAGTCGTCCTCGACGTGGTGGCGCCCGGAACCGGCCCAGAGCGCGGTGGCCCGGCCGTAGCCGGTACGAGCGTCGGGTATCTCGGCGTAGGTGATCGGCGTCGGCGAGGACTGCACGGAATCCGTCACGCTCCCTTCTCGAACTCGGCTTCGGTCCGGAGGGCGGTGAGGCTCCGCCCTCCCCCTCAGTCTGCCAGTCCGGCGCCCGGGGCCGGGGACCTCCCGGCGCGCCGGGGCGCCGGGGTCTACCGTGGTCGCTGCGGACGCTCCGTCCGCACCCCGGGGGAGACGTCCGCAGGGCCGTCACGGGGAGAGGCGAGGAGCGGCACATGCTCGATGTGGTCATCAGGGGCGGCACCGTGGTGGACGGCACCGGGGCGCCGTCCCGTTCGGCCGACGTCGGCGTGCGGGACGGGCGGATCGTCGCCGTCGGGACGGTGACCGAACAGGCGGCCCGGGTGCTCGACGCGGACGGGGCGCTGGTCACCCCGGGCTGGGTCGACGTGCATACCCATTACGACGGCCAGGTCACCTGGGACGACGTCCTCGAGCCGTCGGCGTCCAACGGGGTCACCACACTGGTGATGGGCAACTGCGGCGTCGGGTTCGCCCCGGTCCGGCCAAGCGACCACGGCGCCCTGATCGACCTCATGGAGGGGGTCGAGGACATCCCCGGCTCGGCGCTCAGCGTGGGGATGCCGTGGGGCACCTGGGAGACCTTTCCCGAGTACCTGGATCTGCTCGACCGGGGCCGCTACGCGGTCGACGTCGCCGCCCAGATCGCCCACGGGGCACTGCGGTTCTACGTGATGGGCGAGCGCGGCGCGGCCAACGAGGACGCCACGGCCGACGACATCGCCGCCATGTCGGCGCTCGTCGGCGAGGCCATGGCCGCCGGCGCCGTCGGCTTCACCACGTCCCGCACCATCGGGCACAAGGCCCGCTCCGGCCGACCGGTGCCCGGCACCTACGCCCCCGACGAGGAGGTGCTGGCCTTCGCCCGCGCGCTCGGCTCGGCCGGCCACGGCGTGTTCGAGGCGATCGTGGCCGGGACGATCGGCTCGCTCGAGCGGCTCGGCGGCGAACGGGCCAAGCCCATCGACGAACTACCGCTCCTGGTGGCGGCCTCGCGGGCCAGCGGCCGACCGGTGACCTTCACGGTCGCCCAGTTGTTCGAGGACCCCGACCACTGGCGCCAGGTGCTCGACGCCACGGCCGAGGCGAACCGCGCCGGCGCCCGGCTGCGTCCCCAGATCATCCCGCGGTCGGTCACCATCATGACCAGCCTCGACACCTACCACCTGTTCATGGGCCGCCCGACCTACCGGAAGATCGCCGATCTTCCGCTGGCCGAACGGGTCGCCGAGATGCGTCGTCCCGAGGTCCGGCGGGCGATCCTGGCGGAGGAGGCGGTGGCCGAAGGGGCGAACGACTTCTCCGCCCTCGTCGTCGAGCTGTTCGTGCCGGCCCTGCCCGTCACGTTCCCGCTGGTCGACCCGGTGGACTACGAGCCGAGTTTCGACGACTCGGTCTGGGCCACGGCGACGGCCGCCGGCATCGACCCCGTCGAGCACATGTACGACCTGCTCCTGGCCGACGAGGGCACCGCGTTCTACGCACTGCTCGGATCCAACTTCGTGAACGGGACCCTCGACGTCTGCCGCGAGATGCTGCTCGACCCGAACACGGTGACCGGCCTCGGCGACGCCGGCGCCCACGTCACCCTCATCTCGGACTGCTCGGCGTCGACGTTCCACCTGACCCACTGGGCACGCGACCGGACAGTCGGCGATCGCCTGCCCGTCGAGCTCCTGGTCCGCAAGCTGAGTGGCGCCAACGCCGAGCTCTACGGCTTCGCCGACCGGGGGACGCTCGAGGTGGGCAAGCGGGCCGACGTCAACGTCATCGACTTCGAGCGGCTCCGCATCCGGCCGCCGGTGCTCCACCACGACCTGCCGACCGGCGCTGGCCGGATCCTGCAGCCCGCCGAGGGCTACCTGGCCACGCTGGTGGCCGGCGAGGTCGCCCGCAGCCACGACGCCGACACCGGGGCCCGCCCCGGGCGCCTGGTGCGGGGTTCGGCGGCCTGAGCGTCAGCGGACCAGACGGAAGAAGGCCCGGAGCTCGTCGACGAACGCCCCGGGTTGTTCGAAGGCGGCGAAGTGGCCACCTCGGTCGAGCTCGTTCCAGTACACGATGTCGGTGAACCGGGTGGCTGCCCAGCGGGGTGACACGCGCATGATCTCCTTCGGGAAGATGGAGCAGCCGGTGGGCACCGTCACCTCGTCGAAGCCGGGGCGGACGAAGCTCTCCCAGTACAGTCGGGCCGACGACGCGGCGGTCGCCGGCAGCCAGTAGAGCATCACGTTGTCGAGCAGCTCGTCGCGGCTGAGGACGTGTTCGGGGTGCCCGTCGCAGTCCGTCCAGGCCCAGAACTTCTCGATGATCCATGCGGCCTGTCCGGCCGGCGAGTCGACCAGGCCGTACCCGACCGTCTGGGGCCGCGTCGACTGTTCCTTGGAGTACCCCGTCCCCCACCGGCGATGGTCGGCGAAGGAGTCGAGGGCCACCTGCTCGTCGGGGGTGAGGCCGACCAGGTCCAGTGAGCCGGGCGCCACCATCGGCATGTTGAGGTGGATGCCGGCGACGTGCTCGGCGTCCTGGTGGCCGAGGGACGCGGTGACCATCGCCCCCCAGTCGCCACCCTGTGCGCCGTACCGTCCGTAGCCGAGTCGCGCCATGAGCTGTGCCCAGGCGCCGGCGATGCGCTCCACGCGCCATCCGGTCCCGGTGGGCTTGCCGCTGAACCCGTACCCGGGAAGGGACGGCACGACCACGTGGAAGGCGTCTGCGGCATCGCCGCCATGGGCCACCGGATCGACCAGCGCGCCGATGGCCTTCTCGAACTCGACGATCGACCCGGGCCAGCCATGGGTGAGGACGATCGGCAGGGCACCGTCCACCGGGGATCGCACGTGCAGGAAGTGGATGTCGAGGTCGTCGATGGTGGTGAGGAACTGGGGTAGTGCGTTGAGTCGGGCCTCGGTGGCGCGCCAGTCGTACCGCGTGGCCCAGTAGTCGCAGAGCTCGCGGGTGTAGGCCAGGGGGATGCCCTGCGACCAGTCGTCCACCGTCTCGGGCTCGGGCCACCGGGTGCGCGCCAACCGGTCGCGCAGGTCGACCAGGTCGGCCTCGGGGATCTCGATCCGGAAGGGTCGCACGGGGTCACGCATGGGGTCACTGTAGGACCGGACCCCGGTGGGGTGCCCGTGCCCGAGGACCGGACCGTCGCCCACCGGGCGCCGCGGCCGGCCCTACGCTGGCAGCTGCAACCGTCGGACATGGGGAGGGCCGTGCAGTTCACCGTCACCGAGACCATCGCCGCCACGCGTGACGAGGTACTCCGCGCCCTGGTCGATCCCGGGTACTACGCACACCTGGGGGGAGCGGCCACCTCCGTCCGCTCGCCCGAGCTGCTGGCCGCGGCCATGGACGGCGGGACCATCCGGACCTCGGTCCGCTATGCGTTCGACGGGACGATCTCGGGCCCGGCGGCCATGGTCGTCGACGTGGACAGGTTGACCTGGGTCATCGACACCACCTACGACACCACTGCCCACACGGGCACGCTCGTGGTGCTCCCGGACCACTACGGCGGCATGCTGCGGTGCGACGGCACGGTGCGGCTCGAGGACGGGGGCGACGGCTCGACCGTCGAGACCGTGGCGGGTCGGCTCCGGGTGAAGGTGCCGCTCGTGTCGGGAGCCGCCGAGCAGGCGATCTTCGGGGGCTTCCGCCGCCACCTCGAACTCGAGGCGGTGGCGATGGCCGCGTACTGTGCCGACCTCCGGTAGTGCGCCCGGCCGGTGGTTCCGGTTCGGGCGTCGTACCGGGCGCCGGGCTGCATCCGAGCCCGCTCCCGTGACCGGTTCCCCCGTCCCCGACGGTCCCTTCGCCGGCGCATGGGCCGGAGGATCGGTGTGGGGCACGGGCCCGATGCTCAAGGTTTCCCCCGGCGTGCCGATCCTCCCCGTGTCAGGTGTCGGACAGAGAGGTGGACCCAGTGCGTGACCCCGAGGTGTTCCGGACGTGCCCTTACTGCGCAGCCGAAGGCGTCCCCAAGCTGGTGGTGTACCCCCGCCTGGTGGCCGGATCGGCCACCAGCTGGAAGTGCCGGGCGTGCAACCGGTTCTGGTCGGACGCCCAGCTGCACCTGCTCCGCGCATCCTGAACCTGCGTTCCGCCGGACCGTGGGAGCCGGGGCCCTCCCCGCGGCCCTCCTCTGCACCGAGGCGCCGGGCTCAGGAGGTCGACCCGCGCCGCGACTGGGCGACGAGCAGCGTCACGAACGTCGACATGGCCGCAAGCGCCTCTTCGGCCTCATCGTCGGTCGTCCCGATGTAGGGGCCGAAGGCGGCGTAGCCCAGGATGTACGTGATGAAGATGTTGGCGCAGATCGGGACGTAGTCGCCCTCGATCCCGAAGATCAATGTGATGGCGTCCTCGACCGCGGCCACGACGGGTGGCTTGGCCCGGGGCCGGGTGTCGGGAAGGTTGCGGCTCGACAGGTAGCGGTAGACCTTGAACCACATGGCGAATTCGGGGATCGCCATGATCCGGGTGACGTAGTTGCCCTGCCCCTCGTTCTCGAGCACCGAACGCTCGGATCGGACGAGGTCGCCGATCCGCTGGCCGAGCTCCGCGGCCACGGCGACGAACAGTCCGTCGCGCCCGCCGAAGTACCGCGAGATGTAGTTGGTGGCCGTGCCCGAGGTCCGGGCGATCATCCGGCTGGTGATCTCGTCGACCCGGTGGTCGGCCAGGAGGTCGATGGTCGCGGCGAGCATCTTCGCCTCGTTGGCCAATTGGATGGGGAGACGGCGCGGGAGCGGCTGGTTCAATTCGGCCGCGCTGGCGGTGACCATGACCGAGGACCCTACGTTGTGTTCGAGGATCGTGGCGACCTGCGTCGGTGGGCCGACCGATCGCGAGATGGCAGCACGCCTGAGCACGGCCGATCGACACCGTCGGCAGGTGGGGTGACCCGGTCACCGCTGGGTGCGGGCCCGGGAGCGGGACCGGTCGCAGTCGCCCGCCGCGTGTCCTCCGCTACCCGCCGTAGCGGGCCAGGGCGGTGACCCAGTCGGTGGCGATCGCCGACTGGGCGACCGCCAGGGGCAGCCGCCCCGAGCACACCAGCTCGCGGAGCCGGTTCTCCAGCCCGTCCTTGGAATTGGTGGTCGACGTCGCCCCCGGCCGGTCGTTGGGTTCGAGCCACAGATTGGCCGGGTCGTTGGGGTCGCCACCGAGCTCGAGTGGTACCAGGTGGTCGTACTCACCAGTGGCGAACGGGCCGGAGTAGCCGTAGGCGGCGGCCGAACCGACCTTCTCCGGGCCGGTCACGTCGTACGCCGGCCGGACGGTCGTCGTCCAACCCTTCCGGCAGATGGTCGAGCCTTCGTCGGTGGCACGCACCCGCGGGTTCGTGGCACCCGGGGTGCACGCCGGGTCGGGGAGCGGATCCGGACCGTCCCACCGGTAGTGGCACGAGCCCGGGTCCGGCTGGGCCTGCACCGTGTACGCGGCCCCGGACCCCGGACCGACCGGCAGGTCCACGACCGGGCCGGCAGCGGTGGTCGGGTGGCCCGTCCCGCAGGCGGCGACGACGCCGAGTGCCAGCGGTGCGACGAGACGGGACGCCCGCCGACCGGGCCCGCGGGAGGTCACGTCTCGGGGTAGTGGATGGTGGCCACCGACCCGTCGGGGGTCGACCGGACGGCGATGCCATTGGGGAGCGCGTCCTGGAGTTCCTGGACGTGGCTGATCACCCCCACCATCCGACCTCCGTCCTGCAGCGACCGTAGGACGTCGAGCACCGTGTCCAGCGACGCACCGTCGAGCGATCCGAATCCCTCGTCGACGAACAGCGCGCCGATGACGTGGTTGGAGCCGGCGGCCACCACGTCGGCCAGTCCCAGCGCCAGTGCCAGCGCGGCCATGAAGGTCTCGCCGCCCGAGAGGGTGGTGGCCGGCCGCCGCTGTCCGGTCTCCGCGTCGAGGACCGAGAGGTCGAGGCCCGATGCCCTGCGGCCGTCGGCGGACTCGTGGTCCAGTTCGAGGGCGTACCTGCCGCCGGTCATGGTGTCGAGACGGAGGTTGGCCTGGGCGAGCACCTGGCGGAGGTAGTAGGCGAGTACCCAGTTGTGCAGCGACACCCGGGCACCGAGGGGGCCTGCGGCCTGGCCGGCGCAGGCCGAGTACAGGGTCTCGGCCTCCTCCTTGCGACGACGTGTGGACTCGATCGTCGAGGCCCGGGCGACGAGTTCGGTCCGGGCGGCGTCGATCGACTCGATCCGTGCCGTCATCACCGCGTGGCGGCCGACCAGGTCGTCGTGGCGACGGGCCGCCGCGTCCTCGGCCGTGGCCGACGGGCCGGGGTCCGGGCGGTCGGTCGGACCGGCCGACTCCCCGTACCGGCGGAGTCGGTCCTCGACGTCGCGGCGTCGTGCGGCACGTGCCTCCAGCGCCGACGCCTCGGCGTCGACGTCGGCAGCCGACCGTGCCCACCGTTCGAGCTCCGCCGGGTCGTCGACACCGAACTCGGAGAGTGTGGGACCGAGCACGATGAGGCCCTGGGCCGCCGATGCCTGCGCCTCGTGTGCCGCCTGCTGGATCGCGGCCAGGCGGGCCAGCCCGTCGGCCAGGCGGCGCCGTGCGAGCGCGGCCGCGGTGGTCGGGGCCAGTGTGCCGTGGGCGGCCACGAAGGCGTCCCGGTCGGCGGCCCACTGGTCGCACCGGGCATCCAGTGCGGCGAGGTCCGCCCCGAGGCGCTCGGCATCGCGGGCGCCGGCGGCCCGGCCCTCGGCGAGCGCGTGCAGCCGGTCGTCGAGATCCTGGCGCAGCTCCACGGCCTCGGCCTCGGCCGCCTCGCGGTCGGCCAGCTCGGCCCGGGCCTCGGCCAGTCGGTCGGCGAGCTCGCCGGCGTCGCCGGTGACCCCGTTGGCGACCGCCACCGAGGTCGCCTCGGCCGTCGCCAGCTCGACGGCCACCGCGCGGGAGGCCGCGGACCGCTCGCGCAGCACGCCTTCGGCCTCGGCCAGCGCGTCGTCGGACGGGGCATCGTCGGCCGGGCGGGCCGGCGCCGGGTGCACGGGTGAACCGCAGGTCGGGCACGGTTGCCCGTCCACCAGGTGTCCGGCGAGTCGTCCGGCCAGCCCGGCCCGCCACGCGGTGCGCAGCGCGATCACCCGGGCGGCGGCCTCCTCCTCGGCCCCGACCGCGTCACTGCCGGCCAACCGCAGCCGGTCGACGTCGGCCAGCGCCTCGTCGCGGCGGGTGGCCGCCCCCGTCGCCTGGTCCAGGGCATGCACGCGGACCTGGGCGTCGCCCCGTCCGGCGGCGCGCACGGCGGCGGCATCCAGGGCCCGGCGTGTCGTCGCGATGGCGGCCTCGTTCTCGAGCAGCCCGGCCGCGGCGGCGTCGACCGTCGCCCGGCGCGCCACCAGGGCGGCCCGGGTGGCATCGAGCTCGGCTCCGCGGCGGACGAGGTCGGTGTGGACCCGGTCGGCCGCCTCGAGTCGCTCGGCATCGGCGACGACCCTGGTGGCCAGCACCGTGGTGCCGGCGGGGCCGGACAACGCCTCCCTGTCGTATCCGTCGACCCAGTACCGTCCGAGCTCCGCCCGGAGCCGGGCCTCGTCGTCCGCGGCGCGAGACTGGAGATCCGTCGAGTCACGCCACTGCCGGAGTGCCGTGGCCATCCGGGCCACGGCCCGGGCCCGGTCCAGCCCGTCGAGCGACCGTCGGTCGGCCGCGGCCGCGTCGGGGAAGTCCCGTGCGGCACGCAGGTCGTCCTGCCACCGGTCCCAGCGCTCGGCCTGCGCGACGACGTCGAGGTGGCGGGCGCGGGCCGCCGCGAGTTCGGTGCCCGCCGCCGTGCGGGCGGTGCCGACGGCGGACACCAGGTCGCCGAGGGCGGCACGATACCCGTCGAGTTCTCGCGGGTCGAACCGGTCGGGGGCGAGGTCGTCGGGAGCCGGCACGGGAACGCCGGCCGGGGCCTGACCGAGGGCGTCCACCAGGTCACCGCGGAGCTGCTCGACGAGAGCGGCGCACGAGGCGTGCAGCCCTTCGTAGTCCGCACGGCGGGCGGCGGCGAGCTCCCGCAGCGCATCGGTCACCCGCTGGAAGACGTCGACCGGGAACAGCCGGCCGAGCAGGTCGGCCCGGTCGCGGGTGTCGGCCGTGAGCACCTCCTCGAACTTCCCCTGGGGGATCAGCACGACCTGCTCGAACTGGCGCTTGGTCAGACCCACCAGTCGGAGCAGCTCGTCGGCCACCACGTACTTGCGGGTGCGGCCGCCGCCGTCGGCCCCGACCTCGGACAGGGAGACACGCGAGTCCACGGTCACCGGCTCCCCGTCGCCGCGCCTGCGGGGACGGGGCTGGGCCGGTGACCGCTCCACGATCCACTCCTTCCCGTCGGCCTCGAAGGTGAGGGTGACCGTCGTCGGGGTCCCGTGGTCGGCGTGCTGACACCGGACGTGGCTGTCCGTGCGGACGCCCGGGAGATCGTCGTAGAGGGCGTACACGATGGCGTCGAAGATCGTGGACTTTCCGGCGCCGGTCGGACCGGTGATGGAGAAGATCCCGTGCCGTCCGAGCCGGGCGAGGTCGACGTCGAGGACCCCGGCGTACGAGCCGAAGGCCTCCAGCCGGAGGGTGAGCGGCCTCATCGGTCCGACGCCCCGAGGGCGGTGGCCAGGGCGTCGCGCACGAGCGCCCGCTCGGACCCGCCCGGCACCCGGCCCCGGACCTCGGTCAGGAATTGGACGACGACGTCCTCATTCGGCCGCTCTTCCAGTACCGCCCGGTCCGCCCCCGGGCCGGTCGTGGACACCGGGCCGGTCCGGACGTAGCGGAGGCTGACCGCGTGGGGGAACCGGCTGCGGAGGCGCTCCATCGGCTGGGTCCGGACCGTCTCGTCGGTCAGTCTGACCGCCACCCAGTGGCCCACCCATCGGTCGTGGGAGGGGTCCGTCACCAGTTCGTCGAGGGTCCCCGTGAGGGTGACCACCGGACGCCCGACCGGGATCGGCACGGTGCGGATACCGGTGAGCCCCTCGGCATCGAGTTCGAGGAGCCGCACGGACTTCGGATGGTCCTCGCTGAAGGAATAGGGGAGGGGTGAGCCGGAGTACGCGATCGACTCGTCGCCACCGATGCGCTGGGGCCGGTGGAGGTGGCCGAGGGCAACGTAGTCGAACCCGGTGAAGACGGCGGGGTCGACCCGCTCGCTGCCGCCCACCGCCAAGGCGCGTTCGGAGTCGGACTCCGTGGCCCCCGACACGTAGGCGTGGGCCACGCAGATCGTCGGTGTCGGGTCCCCCGGGTCGAGCTGGGCCCGCCCCGCGGCCAGCGCGTCGGCCAGCACGTGCTCGTGGGTACGGGCGCGTGGGGTCCCGTCGTCGGCGGCTTGCGGCGCGGGGACGCCGTAGGGGTCGAGGAACGGGACCGCCACGATGCGCACCCGTTCGTCGCCCGAGGAGACGACCCACGGGACCGGAGGGTGCTGGTCGTCGGCGAAGACGTGGACGCCCCCGAGGGCCTGGCGTCCGGCGCCGAAGCCGAGACGCCGGGCGCTGTCGTGGTTCCCCGGGATCAGGGCGACGCGGGCCCCGGCGGCACACAGTTCGTCGAGACCCTCGTCTAGCAGCGCCACCGCGTCCTCGGCCGGCTGCGACCGGTCGTAGACGTCGCCGGCGACCAGCACGAGATCGACCCGTTCCTCGGCCGCCACCGTGGCCAGCCAGCCCAGGAACGACCGTTGGTCGTCCGCCAGCGACGCACGTTCGAACCGCCGACCGAGGTGCCAGTCGCTGGTGTGGATGATCCTCATGATCGGGCCCGGTCCGGTCCGTCGGTGGTGCGCACGGGCCCACACTGCCAGACGGGTGTCCCACCGGGGCCGGGAGCACGGCTCGGCCGCCCCGGTGGCGCCCGGTCAGACGCAGCGGTACACCGCGTCGATCAGTGCCCGGTTCCGGCTGCTCTGCCATCGGGGGATCACGTGGTTCATGGCGTACCCGAACGCGACCCCGGCGTGGGGGTCGGCGAACCCGACGGCGCCTCCGGTGCCGAAGTGGCCGAAGCCCGACGGATCCGGGCCGAACCGCCGACGGGGGGAGGTGGGCGTGAACCCGAGGCCGAACGTGACCTCCTCGCCCAGGACCGGGCAGTGGCCGACCGACTGGGGCGACGTGGCCTCGGCCATGAGTGCCGGCGACACCAGGAGCCCCGGTTCGAGCAGACCCTGGTAGATCCGGGTCACGCCGGCCGCCGAGGCGTGGCCGTTCGTCGACGGGATCTGGCTGGATCGCCAGGCACGCGAGTTGACCACGCCGACCGACGAGTAGCCGGGCGGGTTGAAGTAGCTGAGCTGGACCATCAGCTCGTCGCCGGTGAGGGCGTCGACATCGACCGCCGGCGGTCGACCACCCAGCGCCCACAGGACCTCGGCGCACCTCGCCTGCTCGTCGTCGGGCACGCCGAACCAGATGTCGGCGCCGAGGAGTTCAGCGACCGGCCGCAGCCGGCTCCCCGGCAGCTCGCCGGTGGCCCGGTGGATGAGCCCGCCGATCAGGTGGCCGTAGGTGTTGGTGTGGTAGGCGTGGCGGGTCCCCGGCACCCACCACGGCGCGGTGGCGGCCAGCGCGTCGGTCATGGTGGCGAAGTCCCAGAGGTCCGCGTCCGTGAGCGGGCGACGGATGGCCGGCACGCCGGCCCGGTGGCACAGGGCGTGGCGCACGGTGGCCGCGCCCTTGCCCTCGGCGGCGAACTCGGGCCACACCGAGGCGATCGGCTCGTCGAGGCCGAGGACGCCCTGGTCGACGAGTTGAAGGGCGAGCAGGGCGACGACCGCCTTGCCGACCGAATAGACGTTGACCAGCGTGTCGGAGCGCCACGTCGCCGTGCGCTCCCCGTTCGTCCATCCGCCGGCCAGGTCGACGACTGCCTCGCCGTCGACGAACACCGTCACGCCGGCCCCGACCTCGCCCCGTTCCACGAAGTTCCGGACGAATTCGTGGCGCACCGGGGCGAACCGCTCGTCGCAGCGGCCCGACACGGGGACCTCGTCGGGACGGGTCGGCGCGGGGGCGCCGCGTGCGGTGGGCAATACGGCCTCCTCGATGCGGGTGGGGGACGTGGGACAGTGTCCCATGGCCGCTCCGCCGGTGTGGGGTCCGTGCGGCGATGGACTGTGCCCGGACCGGGATCCGTCCTACAGTGCCGCCATGACGATGGATCGATTCAGTGGACGTACCGCGCTCGTGACCGGTGGCGCCTCGGGCATCGGGCGCAGCACGGCGTTGCGCCTGGCCGGCGAGGGGGCGGCCGTCGTGGCCGTCGACGTGAACGCCGAGGCGCTGGCCGAGGTCGCGTCCGAGGCGGGTGCACTGCCGGGGACGGTCACCGCCCGGCCGGGTGACGTGTCGACCGAGGCGGGGGTCCGGGCCATCGTGTCGGGGGCCGTGTCCGAGCTGGGCTCGCTCGACGTCCTGGTCAACGTGGCCGGCGTCCTGTCGTTCAGCCACGCCCACGAGGTCACCCTGGACGAGTGGAACCGGCTCCTCGCCGTCAACCTGACCGGCACCTTCCTGATGTGCCGCGAGTCGATCCCGCACCTGCTGGCCTCGAAGGGCAACATCGTGAACCTGGCGTCCACGGCCTCGCACGCCGGCCAGCCGTGGGCCGTCGCCTACTCGGCCACCAAGGGCGGCGTGCTGGCGATGACCCGTGAACTGGCCGTCGAGTACGCCGAGCAGGGGCTGCGGTGCAACAGCGTCAGCCCGGGGGCGATCGACACACCCATCACCCTGTCGTTCTCCCTCCCCGAGGGGGCGAATCCGAAGCTGCTGCGCCGGGTGACCCCGCTCGGGCCGTTCGGGACCCCCGAGGGGATCGCCGCCGCCATCGCGTTCATCGCCTCCGACGAGGCATCCCACATGAACGGCGCCGACCTGCGGATGGACGGCGCCACACTGTCCTGACGACTACGCCGACCCCAGGGTGGAGCGCCCGTCGGTGGCCCACCACTCGGCGGTCAGCCGGATCCCCTCGATGGACGCCCGGGGAACGATCTCCTCGAAGGACCGCTTGTAGCCGGTGTGGAGGATCTTCCACTCGCCGTCCCGCTTGACGTAGCGGTCCTCGTAGAACGCCGCCCCCTGGATGTTGAGCTGGAAGTCGGTCAGGATCACGGTGTCCTCGAGCGCCCAGGTCCCGATGGCCTCGTCCGGGCCGACCAGGTCGATCTCGGGGTGGTGGCACCGGTGGCTGCTCAGGAAGGTGGTGGCCCCCATGGAGTCGCGGCAGAACGTCAGGATGTCGTCCCGGCTGGCGAACTCGTAGAGGCCGCCGCCGTAG